>DASTIZ010000532.1:0-3408 GCA_035717045.1 Chitinophagaceae bacterium | reverse complement strand
CCGCGATCACCTATTTGTTACTTCGCCATTTCGATTTCATAAATATCAAGTATCTCAGCATGGCCCTCATCACGAGAAAGATCAGGCATATAATTAATTTCTAGAAATACGTATATACTCTTTCTCTCACTTCAACTACTGCACCATCCTGGATTTTCTTCTGGCGGATCCAGTTCCCTTTTTTATCAAATTCGTATGTAAAGGTTGCTGTGCTGGTTAGGGTGCCATCGCCCCTGTACTTCGTTTCTTCGACGATATTATTCTTATCATCATATTTATACACCACTTTACCAATTATTTCATTGTTCTGAGTCAGTTGTAACCATTCCGTATTATTCCCGTTTGCATCGTACCTGAAAGTATATTTAAAGAAGAAACTCCCGTTACCACGGTAACCCAGTCGCTCGATCAAATGGGCCTGGGCATCATATTTATAGAAATATTTATAATTGAACAGCTTATTATTCCCTGCATTTTGTTTAACATCGTCTTGTTCAACCCGGTTCCCTTTATCATCAGTTCTTATTACAGATTTGATATCAACCGTACCGTCGGCAAGAATTGCTTCTTCGCCTACGACTTTACCGGATGAATCATAAAGAGATTTGATAGTTGAGTTCAAATTGCCATCAGCTTTATAGTTCACTAATTCTTTCCTGTTACCATTTTCATCATATTTAAATACATTTTTCAGTTTGAATGTTTTAGTGTTCCCACCCGGGTACACCATCTCGGTCATCATCTGCACCTTGCCTTTCAATCTTTGAGCAGCAGCGTCTGATCTTTTTTCTTTTGCATCACTCTTTAAGGTTTCAGTCGAGGGAGCCGGGGGGGTTGCACTAGCCGCCTGCGCGGATGAATCAGGTTCATTTTTATCTGCATCAGAACATGCCGCCGCCATTGATGCTATAAAACAGATGCTAACCAGGTGTATTTGCCATTTCATAACAGGGATCGATTTGTTTTCAGGGCACCAACATAATTTATTTACGCTACAAATCCAACAGTTTGAATTTTGATGGTAGAAGTGCGGCCAGGACGATTGAACGTCAAAACACGTAGCCCGGTAACTTTCATCGTTATTTTCAAAGCTACCGGGTCAGGAGGATCAGGAAAATATTTTTTAGATTACGATCACGCTATTGCTTCCACCGAATTCATTAGGCACTTCCTTATCCGCTTCAGGCTCATTGAGCCACAGCGTCTCGTTCACCAGGTATTTGAATTCGTGGGTAGAATCTTTGGGGAGGTTGACATCTGCGCTGAAACTACCATCCTTTTTCCTGCTCATAGTCACGGAGTTTTGCCAATCGCTGTTCAAACCAAGTATTGCGATCGTCTCAGCTTCATCAGCTTTAAAAGAGAATTTTACTTTACAATAATCCTTTGTCTTGTAATAGGTTTTTTGTACCATTTTCTTTCTTTTAAGTTTTTTAAAGGTTCTTCAACTATCGTTCATTAGCTAGCGCTTCGTCGAAAACGGACCAAAACGGGCTTTTCTTTGCTCTTAATACCGCAAAGGTAATTATGTAACCTTTCAGTGAACACTTATTTATCAGGTGCCAAGACCATTTGTGGATTACTTGTGAAGAGCAAATATTTTTTTCTGTTTTGCAATATTTTTCAATTTTTATAAAATGAAAATACGTGTTGCCGAACTAAAAGACATTCCCCGGATACAGGTGATAAGAAATCTCGTAAAGGAAAACCGATTATCTGATCCCAATTTGGTTCCTGATTGTGATGTTGAAGATTATATGTTTCGTCGTGGAAAAGGTTGGGTTTGCGAAATAAATAATGAAGTGGTAGGATTTGCGATTGCAGATCTTGTTGACAATAATATCTGGGCTTTATTTGTTCATCCCGGTTTCGAAAAACTGGGTATTGGAAAAAAGCTGCATGAGGAGATGATGAATTGGTATTTTTCCAAAACTGGTAAAACAATTTGGCTGGGAACAGCGCCGGGCACAAGGGCCGAGGAGTTTTATCGCAGGGCGGGTTGGAAAGAAGTTGGTGTACACGGCAAAGGCGAAATAAAATTCGAAATGACAAAAGATGAATGGCTATCACTAAAATAATTTCTCCTGTTATGCTTGAATTAAATTTTACTCCATTTCCTGAATTAACGACGGAAAGACTATTATTAAGACAACTTGCACCTGGCGATGCGAACGTAATGTTTTTCCTGAGGTCAAATGAAGATGTGCTTCGCTTTCTAGGCAGAGAGCCGGCGAAATCAATTTCCGAAGCAGAAGAATTCATTGACAAGATCAATAAGAGCGTCGGGGAAAACGAGTCCATACTTTGGGGTATTGCATTTCTGCCTGAGCCGTCGACGATCATCGGCACAATTTGTTTATGGAATTTCCAAAAAGAGCATTACCGCGGAGAGATCGGTTATGTACTTCATCCTGATCACTGGCGAAAGGGAATCATGAAAGAAGCGATCGGCCGTGTTGTGGATTATGGCTTTAACACATTAAAGCTGCATTCGATGGAAGCCTTACTTAGTCCGGCGAATATGGCATCAGCTGCGGTACTGGAGAGCACAGGATTTGTCAAGGAAGGACATTTGAAGGAAAGTTTCTGTTTCAGGGGTGAGTTTGGAGACACATTAATTTATTCGAGGTTAAAATAATTGCCCACTTATAGCTTTTATTTCATCTTTCAATCATGCAGCAAAAACAATACGGCATCTTCTCTGTTCCAGTTATTGTAGGAGCCCTTGGTTTTTTTGTTGATATCTACGATCTGTTACTTTTTGCCATTGTAAGAATTCAAAGCTTCAAAGACCTCGGTGTGATTGCAGATCAAATGAAAAGTAAAGGTGAGACGGTTATCATTTGGCAAATGCTTGGTCTTGTGATCGGTGGATTGATATGGGGAGTGTTAGGTGATAAGAAGGGGCGGAAAAGTGTTTTGTTCGGATCGATACTGCTTTACTCACTGGCAACAATTGCCAATGGTTTTGTTAACGACATCGATCAATACACGTGGTTACGCTTTATTGCGGGGCTTGGCCTTGCGGGCGAGTTAGGCGCAAGCATCACACTCACAAGTGAAATTTTGCCAAAAGAGAAAAGAGGAATTGCAGCTACCATCATTGCATGCAGCGGTGTGATGGGTACCATCGCGGCTTATATTGTTTATAACCTGAGCGGGGAGGATTGGCGGCTGTGTTATTTTATCGGGGGAGGGATGGGAATTGCCTTGTTATTTCTTCGTGTCAGTGTTCTGGAAAGTGGAATGTACGATGCAATAAAGCAGTCAAAGGAAAAAAAGGGAAACCTCCTGATGTTGTTTAACAATCGCGACAGGCTACTTAGGTATGTGCGCGGGATCCTGATCGGTCTGCCTGTTTGGTATATTATCGGCGTGATCATCACATTTGCTGATGAGTTTGCAAAT
>DASTIZ010000531.1:0-5853 GCA_035717045.1 Chitinophagaceae bacterium | reverse complement strand
GGTTTTTTGTTATTACCGCATCCATAGCACACATACACAATGATCATCAGAAAAGCCAAATACCGCATCATACACATAAAAATTGTTACCGAATATAAACCTTTCCTCTTTTATGCAATAATGAAAAAATTCTTGGAAGTTTTCAAATATTTTTTTAGGTTTGTCTAAATTTATTTTTAGACATGCTTAATTATTCTGCCAGCGAGGAGAATTACCTAAAAACGATCTTTCACCTGCAAACAAAAGACGATAACGTTACTACCAATGAGTTGGCCGAAAGATTGCACACAAAGCCTGCTTCCATCACGGATATGATGAAAAAGTTAAAGACCCGGAAACTTGTGAATTACCAGCCTTACCGGGGCTTTCGCCTGACCGCAGAAGGGAAAAAGATCGCCTTGAGCATTATACGTCGTCACCGCTTGTGGGAATATTTTTTGGCCGAAAAATTAAAATTCAATTGGGACGAAGTGCACGAGGTAGCAGAACAACTTGAACATGTAAGCAGCAAAAAACTAATTGATAAGCTTGATGAATATCTCGATCGTCCAAAATTTGATCCGCACGGCGATCCCATTCCGGACACCAACGGAAAAATGGAAGCCAGCAGGCAAATAAGCCTGGTAGCGTTGCCAATAAACACGCCTGCGAAAGTCTGTTACGTAGCCGATCAATCGGAACTCCTGCTGGAATATTTGCAGGAGAAAAAAATAAATATAGGGTCAGTAGTAGTGGTAAGAAAGAAATTTGTTTATGATGAATCCCTGGAAATAAAATTAGACAATAAGCCATTGATGCTTACGGGTCAATTGGCTAAAAAAATCTTTGTATGCAGGCAATAGAACAATTCTTTGAAGGCTTGGGTCCCGTAAAATCGGCCCTGATCGCAACTACTTTTACCTGGATCGTCACTGCTTTAGGAGCTTCCTTGGTCTTCTTTTTTAAAACGCTTAACCGTAGTGTCCTTGATCCAATGCTTGGCTTTACCGGCGGAATAATGGTAGCTGCCAGCTTTTGGTCTTTATTGAACCCAGCTATCGAAATATCCGAACGACTTTATCCATCAATGAAATGGATGCCGGCTGCAGTCGGGTTTTTCCTGGGGGCGATGTTCATCTTTGTTCTTGATAAATACACCCCGCATTTGCATATCAACTTTGGTGAATCGGAAAAAGAAGGAATGAAGACCCATTGGCATAAAACGACTTTATTAATAATGGCAATTACGCTGCATAATATCCCCGAAGGACTGGCTGTTGGCGTTTTATTTGGTGCCGCTGCGGAGGGAATGCCGGAAGCATCCATCGCGGGAGCAGTTGCCCTGGCGCTTGGTATCGGTATACAAAATTTTCCGGAAGGGATTGCGGTAGCAATGCCGCTGCGCCGGCATGGCGTAAGCCGCAGAAAAAGTTTTTGGTACGGGCAACTTTCGGCAATCGTTGAACCCGTTGCGGGGGTCCTGGGAGCATTGGCCGTTATCTATTTGCAGCCAATACTTCCATTTGCACTTGCTTTTGCCGCAGGCGCGATGATATATGTTGTAGTTGAGGAAGTAATTCCGGAAACACAAAGGGATAAATTCACCGATCGATCAGTGCTTGGGTTTATTGGCGGCTTTATGGTGATGATGATCCTGGATGTTGCCCTGGGATAAATTAATTTTTTATGTGGTACGAATTATCAATAATATCAACAATGGTGGTGATTGGCCATATTTACTTTGGCCATTTTGAAGAAATGACCCCAAAGTGGAAAAGGTTATTAAAGTTTGTGGCCTATACGACCATATTGTGCCTTATTTCTTATTTTTTTGGCCGAACATGGTTCTATATCATACTTGGACTGATGTTGATGTTTGTAGTATTTATTCATGCGTGGTGGCTTCCTAAAAAGAAAGGTATTAATGGATTGACGGGAGAGCCCAAAGAAAAATATTACGAATTCAGAGGCTGGACAAAGACCAAAAGCTGAGCATATCAGTTTGGATGAACGAGAACTTTTTTTGAATGCTCCCTTACCATGTGTTTGAAACGGCTGAATGTTTCCGGCTTGATATTGAGGTAGGAAGCGAGATATTTTTGCGGAACTCTTTGCATCAATTCAGGATGTTTTGTCACGAAAATGATAAACCTCTCCCTTGGAGAAAGCTTCACCAGCTGGCTTTGCCATTTATCTTTTAATACCATTGTTGACGTGATGACCAACCTCCCAAGCTGCTGCATCTTTTCTGATGATGAGTAAATCCTTTCAAGACATTCATAAGTAATGGAGGACAATTCGCAAGGTTCGATTGCTTCAATCGTATATTCTGAAGGAGTACGACTATGAAAAGATTCCTGTGCATGAATAATATGACCTTCATAGGAAATTTGGGTGTTTATTTCATCGTTCTCCCTTTTGTAATATTTTCTTACAAGGCCGCGGTCAATAAAGTTCATGTAGTTCTCAATTTCGCCAGAATGTGTAATGATCGACTTCTTTTCAAATTGTCTCTTAACTATACAAGGAAGTATCAGTGTATCGTATTCTTCCTGAGTAAGTGGGATGAACTTATTGAGGAACTCAAGGAAAGTTTTGTTAGCACCCATAAGCAAGCTTTCTCAAATCTAAGTTAGGAAGGAATTGATTCAAATCAATCGATACTGAGGTATTTTTTTTACGATCCGCATGTTATTGTTTTTGTTTGGCCATTAAAGCTTTCAGTCGACTAAAAGTTTCCGGCTTGATCTGTAAATATGAAGCAAGATATTTCTGCGGTATGCGCTGCAACATATGCGGCTGGTGTTCGATATAATCAAAAAATCGCTCTCGTGTAGATTTCAAAAGTCGATTATACCGGTTCTCGTCTTTTTTAATAAACATGCCCTGCAGGATCATGCGGCCCAGCCTCTCACCCTTTGGAAACTTATCGAGTGCCTCCTCCATCTTATCATAGGTGAGTGAAACGAGTATGGTAGGCTCCAGCGTTTCCAACACGACAAGGGATGGCGTCCTGGTTAGAAACGATATCTCCGACTGAACCACATGTCCCTCGGTGGCCAATTGAAGTATCACTTCGTCCTTTCTGACTGGTAAATACTTCCTGATCAAACCTTTTACCACAAGATTCAGATAGTTATCAATTTCGCCTTCCTGTACAATGATTTTTCGTTTGTCAAATGTCCTTACCTGGCAGTATTGCAAAAGATCAAGCAGCTCGTCGCGGGTTATGGGCATAAACCTTCCGAGATATTTCTGGGCATAATCCAGATAAATGGGGTCCATGTAGAACTTGTTCATTTTTCCTTGACCATTAGGTGTTTTAGACGGCTGAAGGTTTCGGGTTGAATTTCAAGGTAAGATGCCAGGTATTTCTGCGGCACCCTTAATACAAGATCAGGGTTTTCTTTCATAAAATTTATAAACCGTTCTCTTGTTGAGTAGCGTATCATGTTTATGTTGTGATATTCAACCTGCAAAAAGAAAGTTGTCAGGATCTTCCTGCCAAACTTCTCCCATTTTTTATCCAGGTCAAATAGTTCGTCAAGATCTTTTTTTGAAATGGAATACGCAGTAACGGGTTCAATGGTCTCAAGAACATAGCGGCTTGGTTCGCCGGTTAAGAATGAAATTACAGATCCCATCAGTCCGCCTTCTTTAACAAGATGAGTAATGATCTCCTGTTTACCCCGATAAAAATAGCGGCGGGTAATGCCTTTTAAAACAAAATATATTTTAGTTCCAACGTCTCCGATATTGACCAGTTTTGTCTTCTTGTCAAAATTGACAAGATGCAATTTGGATTCGAAGGTTTCAAATTCTTCATCGGTTAGTTCGATATGCCGGTTAATAAACTGTCGAACAGGTTCAAGCATGATACCAAGTTATGCTTTATGGTTGTGATTCGCTCAAACAATTGTCATAGGCGGCAATTGGAAATGAGCACTTCTTTGCATGATTGACTCAATTCCTGTAGGTTTGCGCCAAAAATAATGTTTCACAGGAGAAAATTGACCTCAAACGCATCTTTTCTTTCATTAAATTTTATAAATAATGGCAAGTAAAATTAAGGTCGCAAAGCCTGTTGTAGAGCTTGATGGCGATGAAATGACCCGTATCATCTGGAAATTCATAAAAGAAAAACTTATTCTGCCCTATCTTGATATTGATATCAAATACTATGATCTCGGAATTGAATACCGCGATCAAACTAATGACCAGGTTACCATTGATGCCGCTAATGCCATCAAACAACACGGGGTTGGGATCAAATGCGCAACCATCACCCCGGACGAGGCAAGAGTGGAAGAATTTAAGCTTAAACAAATGTGGAAAAGCCCGAATGGCACAATCCGGAATATCCTGGACGGAACTGTATTTCGTGAGCCTATCGTGATCAGGAACATTCCGAGATTGGTCACCAACTGGACAGCCCCGATCATTGTTGGGCGTCACGCATTCGGCGATCAGTATCGTGCCACCGATACTGTCATTAAAGGTACAGGGAAGTTGACCATGACATTTACTCCTGATGGCGGCGGTGAACCACAAACTTTTGAAGTATTCAACTTTAAAGGTGATGGTGTGGCAATGACAATGTACAATACTGACGAAAGCATCAGGGGCTTTGCAAGAAGCTGCTTTAACATGGCGCTGAATAAAAAATGGCCATTGTACATGTCAACAAAAAACACGATACTTAAAAAATATGACGGTCGCTTTAAAGATATTTTCGAAGAGACCTATCAGAAAGAGTTTAAGGTAGAATTTGACAAGGCGGGAATTACCTATGAACACCGGCTCATCGACGATATGGTAGCAAGCGCATTAAAATGGAATGGCAATTTTGTCTGGGCATGTAAAAATTATGACGGTGATGTACAAAGTGATACGGTGGCCCAGGGTTTTGGCTCACTGGGATTAATGACATCAGTACTTGTGACCCCTGATGGAAAAACCATGGAGGCTGAGGCTGCTCATGGTACCGTTACCCGTCACTATCGCGAACATCAGAAAGGGAAGCCAACATCCACAAATCCGATCGCTTCAATTTTTGCATGGACAAGAGGACTTGCTTTCCGTGGAAAACTAGACGGGAATGATGCATTAATCGGTTTTGCCAATGCTCTTGAAACGGTTTGTATTGAAACGGTGGAAAGCGGCAAAATGACCAAAGACCTGGCCATTTGTATTCATGGAAACAAAGTCAATCATGGTGAACATTATTTGTATACCGAAGAATTTTTAGACGCAATCGATACTAATTTGAAGAAGAAACTGGGTTAATCGTAATCCCGGCCAAAACGGGGATTTTTTATACTTAATGGAATGAATTTCGACAAACTGAATGGCCCGGCCTGGAATTACAGGCCAGGGTCTTGCGAAACAATTAGTGGCCCATACAGCCAATAAACAATTTGCAAGCAACACTATTCCCTACCTGCACGTGGCAGAAACTAATGAAAGCGCCATTAAACTTTATGAAAAATTGGGTTTTGTGACCCGCAGAAAGATCAGTTTTTGGAAGATGAAAAGAGCACCTGACTGAATAGAATTGCAGCAATTAGCTCGTAATGTCTGTCTCCAAGTGAAACCAAAACTTTTTATGAAAAGATCTTTTTTATCCAGTGCGTTATCCGCCGGTTTACTGGCAGGTGCATTGGATATTATTGCAGCCTGTATTCATGCCTATTTAGCACGAGGGACGCAGCCTCAGCAAGTCTTAAGATTCATCGCGAGCGGCGTTTTTGGAAAAGATGCTGCCAATGGAAATATGATGATCGTATGGGGACTTTTATTTCATTTTTTGATTGCGATCTCATTTACACTTTGCTTTTTCGTGCTGGCAAGACTGTTCCCTTCCCTGGTCAGGTA
>DASTIZ010000530.1:0-3029 GCA_035717045.1 Chitinophagaceae bacterium | reverse complement strand
GATCTTGTTGGGTGCAAACCGGATGATATTTTACTCGCAAGTGCAAGAACAGGATTGGGTGTGCCCGAAATTTTAGATGCCATCGTAAGCAGGATTCCTGCGCCGGAAGGAGACCCCAATGCGCCATTGCAGGCCCTGATTTTTGATAGCGTATTTAACTCTTTTCGCGGCATTATCGTGTATTACCGCATATTGAATGGTAAAATAAAAAAAGGTGATAAAGTAAAATTTGTTTCTACTGACCAGGAATATGAGGCCGATGAAGTGGGCATTTTGAAACTGAAAATGTCGGAAAGACCGGAAGTGAATTGTGGGGATGTGGGTTATATCATCACCGGCATCAAGGTGGCCAAGGAAGTAAAAGTGGGCGATACGATAACACTGGCATCAAATCCTAATCCACAAATGGTGCAGGGTTTTGAAGATGTTAAGCCAATGGTATTTGCCGGCATATTCCCGGTGGATACAGATGATTTTGAAGAGTTGCGGGATTGCATGGATAAGTTACAGCTTAACGATGCTTCATTGACTTATGAGTTAGAAACCTCGCAGGCTCTTGGTTTTGGTTTCCGTTGCGGCTTTTTGGGATTGCTGCACATGGAGATCATCCAGGAACGTTTGGAAAGAGAATTTAATCAAACCGTGATCACTACGGTTCCTAACGTTGGATTTGTTGCGTATACCACAAAAGGTGAAACTGTAACAGTCAATAATCCTACCGAATTTCCAGATCCTGTAAAGACGGAAAGGATCGAAGAGCCCTATATCAAGGCGCAAATCATTTCCAAACCCGAATACATTGGCAATATTATGACATTGTGCCTGGGTAAAAGAGGTATTCTTATCAACCAGCATTATCTTACACCAACCAGGGTTGAGTTGTTGTTTGAAATGCCATTGACCGAGATCGTTTTTGATTTTTATGATAAATTAAAATCTCAAACCCGGGGTTATGCTTCTTTTGACTACCATCCAATCGGTTATCGGGAAAGTGATATTGTGAAAATGGATATTCTATTAAATGGTGATAAAGTGGATGCCTTAAGTGCATTGATCCACCGGAGCCGGGCGCAGGATTTTGGCAGAAAGCTTTGTGAAAAATTAAAAGAGCTGGTTCCCCGCCAGCAATTCCAGATAAGTATACAGGCAGCCATCGGTGCCAAGATCATTGCCAGGGAAAATATTTCTGCGATGAGAAAGGACGTAACAGCTAAATGTTATGGCGGTGATATTAGTCGTAAACGCAAACTCCTGGAAAAACAAAAGGAAGGAAAGAAGCGAATGAGGCAGATTGGTACGGTTGAAGTGCCGCAGGAAGCGTTTCTTGCGGTGCTGAAGCTGGATGATTAAGTTCGTGAACGGTCCCCCGTCATTGCGAGTGAAGCGAAGCAAGTAAAGAGTCGGCAGTCATTGCGACTGCGAGTTTACGAAGCAGGAAGCAAGTGCATGGTCAACGGTATTGCCACTGAGAGCTTGCGAAGCAGAAAGCAAGTGAATAGTGAATAAATAGTTTAGGGTGCCTACGATGGCACCTTTTATATTGCAGCATGCTCCGCAAAAGAGGACTTCATTTTTATTTGGTGCTCGCTTTGTTCGTTATTTATCTGATCAACGGTCTCATCGCTATTCCAAAGAACTCGGTTACTTACGATGAAATGGATCATTGGAGCTATGGCAAAAGGATCCTGATGCGAAAAACGGAGAAGGTCTTTCAATACGACGACGCCAGCGCAATGCCAATTACAGGTCTGAATGCAATACCAAGAGCATTTCAGCAACTAAGAAACCCTGACTTGCTGAAGACAGATGGCGGCTTCAGCGATATCATGAACGGTCGTTATGTTACACTGATCGTTTGCCTGCTTACCGGTATTCTCATTTATACATGGTCAAAGCAATTGTTTGGTGAAAATGGAGGCCTGTTATCATTGTTCCTTTTTGTCTTTTGTCCCAATTTGAATGGACACGGAATTCTCTTAACTACAGATGCATATACAGCGTTGTTCACCCTTTCTACCTGTTACTTTTTTTGGAAGTTCATAAAACAATCCGGATGGAGGAATTTTATTTTGTTTAGTGTCAGTTTGGGATTCGCACAGATTGTTAAGTATTCAATGATCCATCTTTATGTAATCCTTGCCCTTGTGTCATTGCTCGTTTTAATAAAAAGGAGAACGATCTTCGTCGGCTTCAAAAAAACTATTTCCAGGTTGGTCATATTACATGTCATCTTAATTTTCATTATCAATGTCGGATTTTTATTTAATCACCCGGGCAAAAGCCTGGATGATCTTAACATGTCCAGCCAGTTATTTACCCGGCTTCAAAGTTCAGTTGTTGGCTCGATTCCACTGCCTGTTCCTGAACCTTATGTCCAGGGTATTGACTGGACAACATACATGAATGAATTGGGCGCCGGGGATCCCCATGTTTCTGATGCAAATTATTTACTCGGTGTAAAAAAAACCGGCACTGGCTTCTGGTATTACTACCTCGTGGTATTTCTTTTCAAAACGCCGTTGACTCCGTTACTACTGTTGACAGGCGCTCTTATTTTTTTATTTGTCAGAAAGAAGAAGGAGGGGCACCCGGGCACCCTGCTGTTTTTACCGGGACTGATATTTTATTTTCTGCTTCAATTAGGCATACAAAATAACGTACAGATCGGGATCCGTCATGCGCTGATGGTTTATCCTTTGCTTTATGTGTTATGTGGGTTTATCGTCAATACGTCATCTTATCTGCGCAGCGCAAAGTTATTGCGGAGCCTGTTTATAGTTTATTCTTTGGCCACCTACTATTATTTCTTTCCAAACCTGATTTCTTATTCCAATGAATTCATACCGGTGAAAAAGAATGCTTATAAGGTAATGGCCGATTCGAATATAGATTTTGGCCAGGGTTGGCACTCCTTAAAAAAATACCTGGAAGAGCACCCCGATGTGCATATCGTGCCGGCTGCATATAAACCGGGTAAATTTGTAATCGGAGTAAATGACTATCTTGATCTAAAAGGAGATCAGCGCTAT
>DASTIZ010000529.1:0-3291 GCA_035717045.1 Chitinophagaceae bacterium | reverse complement strand
TAAGGATCCCACCATCCCTCTGCAATTACTTTTCCGTGCCGGACGATCATGATACTATGCATTTCATTATCCGAATTTGCAATGGCATCTAAAAACTCTATGATCTTTTTTGATGATACTCCCTGGATCTCTGGTTCGCTCCTGGGAAGCGAAAAAGTCTGCGAAACCAGCTGGAAGCTTAAAAAAAGAAATACTAACGCGCTTAGTAGTGAATGCTTTTTATAGTTCATTGCTGAAAGTTATACAGAATAGATTAATGTATCGATCTGTACTTATAAATCTACAATTTCTAAGGAAATCTAAGATGAAACAACAGCGGACCTGGACGGACGGCTTAAACACTAGCCCTACGGCTTGAACTCCGGCCCACGGTATAAACCCCGCCTACGGTTTAAACCCTGGCCTTCCGGCTAAAACTCTCGCCCACGGTTTAAACCGTGGGCTCTGAATAACACCCATATTTTTTTGTGAGATGGTATAAATTTTCAAACAAAAAACTGCCTGGCGGACTGTACATCCGTTCAAGACAGTACTATTAAATCTCCAGGTAAACGCTTTAATGAAACGACCTGCAAAAACTATGAGCCGGGCTTAACTTTTTCTTCTTTATCGACTGCCTGTTCTTCCCTCTCTACTGTTATGCTGCATTCACCAATCAACGCGGCCAATGCACCGACGGCTGCCAGTACAGGGGCAAATACAGCCCCCACTACTCCAATGCTCAAAGGAAAGCTCATTAGTTCTTTACCATCTTTCTCATGAATGCTGATCTTTCTGACATTCCCTTCTTTGACCAGCTCTTTAACCTTATTCAATACCTTTTCACCTTCTACGCGAATAGATTCTTTGGTAATTTTTGCCATGATAATTGTTTTAGATAAACAGGATAAAAAATGATGCCAGTTTACACATCAAAGGTAAAATCTCCGGTTACCCTGCTCAAATCTAATTTTCCTCTCCCCGATCGTCATTATCATCGTCATCCCTCTGGATTTTCTGCTGATTGAGTCTGAAATTCAGCGTCAGGTTAATTTGCCGGGGGCGCCACTGGTAATCCGAACTTGAAAAATAGCCGGGAATGTCAACAATGGATCTCCGTCTGCGGGTATTCAGCAGATCCCGGACATTTAAGGTCAATGTGCCTTTAGCCTTAAACACATCTTTGGCAAGTCCGAGGTCAATTGAATAAGACGAAAGTTCTCTTCCCTGGGTATTTTTACGTGGCGATTGATAATTAAGCGAGGCCTGGAAATCCAGTTGCCCGAAAAAGGTCATACGCGAAGTGGTGCGGTTAGTCCAGGATACGGTTTCGCTTTCCAAAACTTCATCATTATATTCCCCTTTTGCATGTGATCTGAAAAAATTAAAACTGCTGCTAAGCTTCCACCATTCGTAGGCCGTAAGATTAAGATTAAATTCAAGCCCAAGATCCTTCTGTGTGGAGAGGTTCACAGGAATAATATTAGTAATTCCTGAACTGGTATCCAGTATTCTTATCCTTTCGATGACGCCTTTTTTATAACGATAATAAACACCCGCGAGAAAAGAACCCTTTCCCCAATCCGTCAAGTTACCCGCTTCAACAGAATGTGTAAACTCGGGATTCAGGTTTGGATTCCCAATAAAAAAAACCCGTGGGTCAGAAAAATCCGAAAAAGGAGTCAAATTGCGGAAATTTGGACGGTTAATGCGATAACTATAGCTGAATTGCAATGTGTTTATTCCACTAAGCTCAAATGAAAAACTTGTAGAAGGGAAAAGATTAAAATAGGTACGCTCATTCAGTTGATTGGTTTTAACAAGGCCCGTTCGCATATCCGTAAATTCACCCCGAAGTCCAAATTGATATGAAAATTTCTTAATCTTATTACTCAGCATTCCATAAAAAGCAAACACTTTCTCGGTAAACTCCATGTTGTTATCAAATGCGGGCAATGTGATCCAGGTTCCTCCATTTGTTTGTTCTTCCACCAAGTATTCATTCCTGATCTTACGAACCGTTCCCTTGAACCCGGTCTCAAAATTTCCTTCGTTCCCAAATGAAGAGATAAAATCTGTTTGCAATAAGATATTATCTTCATAGGCAGGGTTAACAGAGCGTTGTATCAATTTTACTCCCCCATTGGTATTGTCCTGTGCATAATCTGAACTTTCTCTTTCCCCGCTGTTTGTCCATTTAAAATCAGTAGTCCATTCTTTGTCATTCTTTCCCGGGAACTTCTTTCTTAAACTCAGTGAGACTTCAGTATCTCCTTCTTTTTCTGTTTCATCATCAATGCGTTGACTGAGCTTCGTTAGGCCTGTTGAACTAACATCCTCGTACAAAATAGTGTTCAGGTTATTTTCCTTGCCGGCATCGATCAACAATGAGCCCGTTAATGTTGTGCTATTATTCATAAAATAGTCAATCCCCGCCACGAGTTCAAATGAGCGATCGCTTCTTGACCTCCTGTTGGTCTGATTGTAAATAAAACTCGTATCAAACCCCGTATATCGTTGTGTTGAAAAACCTTTCCCTTGGTTCTTTCTGTAACTTGTCCCAAAACTTGAAAACAAATTCATTTTTTGTGTTCGGTAATTCACACTGTACGCGCCGCTGAAATTGGACGGATACCCAATCGTGCCGGTAAAATTTCCATTAAATCCTGTTGTCTTATTCTTCTTTAAAATTATATTTAAGATCCCGGTCTCGCCGGCAGCATCATACCGTGAGGACGGATTGGTGATCACTTCAATTTTATCGATCATTGCCCCCTGCAGATTTCGCAAGGCATCGTTGCTTCTGATACCAGTCAACGCAGACGGTTTGCCATCAATAAGAATACGGACGCCCTGGCTGCCACGAAGACTCACATTGCCATCTACATCTACCGTAACAGAAGGAATATTCTCTAATATCTCCGATGCGTTCGCCCCAATACTACTTACATCCTGGCTTACATTATAAACTTTTTTATCCAGCTTCAGCTCCATCAGTTTTTTTTCAGCCGTTACCACCACTTCATTTAAGATTTTTACAGGGGTCTTTAAAACCACCGCATCCAGTTCAACATCCTTATCTATAACCTTTATTTCGCGGATGATTTCCTCTTCATATGAAAGAAAACTGATCTTAAGATAATATGATCCGCTGTCCGCAGAAAGATCGAATCTCCCTTTGTCATCTGATGCGGCTGCCGCAACCTGTGCGGAATCTCTATCGTTAAATAAGATCACACTGCTGTAAGGAATTGGTTTCCCTTTTTCATCTGTTACAACACCACGTATAGCATACTTTCTAATTTCTTCGGA
>DASTIZ010000528.1:0-8593 GCA_035717045.1 Chitinophagaceae bacterium | reverse complement strand
GGCAATCCTTTGAAATTTGGATTACCGCATAGCGTAGTTACCTATCTGAATGGAGGAAATGGCTACAGTAATAATGTGAATGGTTTGTACCAACTGGCCAATGATGTATTAGGCGGAGCAAATACTGCTGTAAATCCACTGGAGGTACAACTTGCTATTGCGGCTATCAATAGTGCCTTTGATGGATGCAGAATTCTTACCGGAACAATTGCCTATGTTCCTCCGCAGTCAATTACCAAAGATTTTTCTCCTGCCAAAGAAGTTTCACTTCCTCCATCTCATGAGTTAATTGTAACTGCTTATCCAAATCCTTCAGCAAGTAGATTTAATATAATAATTAGCGGTAGAAACCAGGAAGAGCAAACAGTAATACAAGTCATAGACGCGCATGGAAGAGTGATTGAAACAAGAAATGTCTCTGCTGATTCAATTGTAAGATTTGGTGAGCATTACAGACCAGGAGCCTATTTCGTAAGGATCATGCAGGGTAAGAGACAAAAAGATGTCAAGCTTATTAAACTTTCGGACTAATCAATGGCAAACAGACCCATCGCCCCGATCCTTCGGGGCGATTTTTTTGAGGATACCTACCTGTGGGTCCATGCAACACTGCAAACCGCCGCATCTGGGGGCGGTTTTTTATTACTGTTAGAACTTAAATTATGCTCTCCGGGTACCTGTTCGTTGGCCAGGAATTCAGCCTGATTATTGTAGCTCAAACTCTCAAAAACTACCATGAAGGCTGCGATCCATACCGTATTCAACTTTGTCACAGGATTTTTTGTTTGCCTTTTCCTTCTTACCCAGCTTTCTTTCGACAGCTTGCGGAGCGGGACAGAGGAAAAAATTGGTGAAACTAGATGGCACGCCCCATCCCTTCCCGATAAGATAAATTTCGCCGGGGAAGAAGTTCCACTTAATAAATGGGATGTAAGGGAACGCTTGGATAGAGAATTATTGTTTAATTATTATTATCAGAATAATGTCTTGTTCATGCTGAAACTTTCAAACAGGTATTTCCCGATCATCGAAGAGAGATTAAAAGCAAATGGTGTTCCCGCTGACTTCAAATACTTGTGCATTGCTGAAAGTAACCTGCTTGCTAATGCTACGTCGCGTGCCGGTGCAGTTGGTTTCTGGCAATTCATGCCCGATACGGCCCCCGCATACGGGTTGGAAGTAAGCAAACAAGTAGACACACGTCGTGATATCATCCGTGCCACCGATGCAGCCTGTAAGTATTTGAAAACTGCTTACAATAAATTTGGATCGTGGACAGCGGCTGCAGCCTCCTATAATTGCGGTCAAGGTGGTTATTCAACCCAGGCCGGTCTGCAGAAAACAAATAATTATTATGATCTTATGCTCCCCGAAGAAACAAACCGGTATATCTTCCGGATACTGGCTTTCAAGCATATCGTCGAAAATGCAAAAGACCTTGGTTTTGTACTGGAGGAGGAAGAACTATACCAGCCTGTTAAAACCAGGAATTTAATTGTCACTTCAACTATCAGTGATCTCGTTCAATTTGCGTTTGATAACGGGACAAATTATAAAACTCTTAAGCTATTAAATCCGTGGTTGCGATCGAATACACTAACCGTAAAGCCGGGAATGAGTTACCAGGTCCTGTTGCCTGCAGATTAATATCAGTATTTATACAATTCTTTCATCCGGCCCAAGAAAAATTCCTTTTTTCTCCGGCTTACTTCAATTTCTGCATTATCACTCATGATCACGGTGCCACCTTCGCCACGCTGATATTCTTTGACATGATGAAGATTAACAAGAAACGATTTATGGATACGGAGAAATTGAGTGTCCTGTAGGAGATTATCATATTCGATCAGGGATTTTGAAACAGTCACTGTCCTTTTACTGTCAAGATGAAATATCGTATAACTCCTTTCCGCTTCGCAATAAATAATATCATCAAGCTTTACGACAATAAAGCCTTTTAATGTGGGGAGGCACAATCTCATTTCAGCAGGGTTACCTGTTTTGGCGAGATTATGCATCAATGTTTCGGTCCACTCTTTTCTGCCTGGCTGCATTCTTTTTTCTGCTCTTTGCACGGCTTCGATCAGCCTGTCCTCATCCACAGGTTTCAATAAGTAATCTGCAGCGCTGTACTGCAAGGCCTGCAACATATATTCATTGTGCGCCGTTACAAAGATCACTTCAAAATCTTTGTTAGGTAACTCAGTAAGCAATTCAAGGCCGCTTTTGCCCGGCATTTGAATATCGAGAAATACAACGTCAGGCTTTGTTTCTTCCAGTTGTTGTTTTGCGATTATTGCATTTGAACAGGTGGCGGTC
This sequence comes from Chitinophagaceae bacterium, assembly GCA_035717045.1. Taxonomy (GTDB): domain Bacteria; phylum Bacteroidota; class Bacteroidia; order Chitinophagales; family Chitinophagaceae; genus VBAS01. The sequence continues at coordinate 6,274 of DASTIZ010000528.1, read as the reverse complement.
ACATCTACATTCGGGCAATGGGATTCAAGCATCTTCTTCAGGGTCCTGATACCATCGGGTTCATCATCTACAATTATTGCTTTCATATTTTTATTATTGATTAATTAAATTAAAACGCAGAACGACTTTTGTTCCGCTGTCACTCTTGCCTGTTTCTTTAAGATCGAAGATTTCAAGTGAACAATCGGTATCATATTTCTCATTCATGATCTTGATCCGTTTCCTGAGATTTTCCAACCCCACCGAATTGTGCAGCGGCCTGTTCATTACTTTTAGCTTTTCCGATTGCCGTATCCCGATTCCATTATCTTCAATGATGCAGGTAATACGATTCTCATTTTGGGTAAATTTTATCAGGATCTTTTTCTCACCTTCTGAAGGAAGCAAGCCGTGCCAGATCGCATTTTCAACCAATGGTTGTATCATTAATGAGGGGATCGATGATTCTGATGTGTCAATATTTTCGGCTACCAGGATCTTATACGTAAATGAATCGTCAAATCGCAACCGTTCCATTTCCAGGTAAGTCTTTAAGTATTCGATGTTCTCATCAAGCGTAACAAATGTGTCTTTTGAATGATTCAGTGTCATCCGTATCATCAGCGCAAACTTGCTCAGGTATCTGGAAGCTTTTTCATTGTCACCATCCAGTATCATGCGCTTAATGCTGTTCAATGCATTAAAAACGAAATGTGGGTTCATTTGCGCCTGCAGGGCTGACAACCTTGCTTCCACAAGCTGCTCATTGATGGTTGCAATTTCTTTTCCTTTTGCTTCCAGTGAGCGGTCTGATTCTATCTGTTTTAATTTGTTACCCAAAAGCGTTGCTATGGTAGTCAATATTTTTATATCTCTTTCGCTAAAATAATTGGCCTCGTGATGCTCTGAATCAATAATGCCCATCAATTCATCATCATGAATGATAGGAACACAAACTTCACTTAGCCGGAATTGTTCATCTACGCGGTAACGCTCGTCTTCTCTTGTATCAGTGATCAATATGGGTTGCCGGGTTTGTATCACATGTCCGACAACTCCCTGGCCCGGCAATACATCAAATACATTTGCAGAAATAAATTCCGGGTTGCCCTTAAGTCCGAAAGCGGCTTTCTGCACCATTTTGGTTTTATCTTCATTCCACAAGTAGATCATACAGTCCACGTAATTCATTTTGCCAATCAGATTGCCCGCTACATCCCAAAGCACTTCATCCTGTGTCTTTTTATCAGCCAGCGATGATGAAAAATAATTACTGATCTGCTCCAGTTCAAACTGGTTCTTGTAATCATCGGCAATTAATTTTTGCACCCTTGTCTTTTCCATTTCTTTTTTCCTGGCAATACCGGTTCTCCACCTTATGAGCATATAAAGAAGGACCGATATCGTCACCGTCAGCAAAATAACGAACCAGTCTTTTTTCCAGAAGGGCGGTAAAACCACTACGCTGATCTCTTTAACCTGCGGCGGCCATTGGTTATTTAACGAGAAAGTTTTCACCTGTATCCGGTGTCTCCCTGGTGATAAATTTGAAATACTGAAGGAGGGTTGACTGCCCAATTGTTGCCATGGCGTTTCTTCGTCTTTCAGGATGCGGTAAGCAAATGCCTGGCCTGTCGCATCTGAGAAATTAATATTTCCGATCGTGATCGTTACTTCATTACTCTTCCATGATGTAGTAACCATGCTGTCAGGAAGAAATTTGTTCATCTTGTTACTGATAACAAGATTTTCTATAAAAACATGCGGAGGCTTTTTGCTTTGCAGCAAAGTATATGGATCGAACCGGACAACGGTATTGAGAAAGCCGATATATAATTTGCGCTCACCTTTGTCATAAAAGAATCTCGCCCCTTTCATGACCGGCGTGGCCGGGAAGCCATCTTCTTTGCCAAAGTTTTTGATCTCATAGGTAAACAAGTTCATGCAGGCGATCCCCGTAGGCGCGGCCATCCACAGATAATTATCAACCACGATCATCGATGAAAGATTGTTATCCGGCAATCCATTGTTTCTTGTAAAGTGGCGAAAGGTTTTTTTGTTGATATCATAACCGATCAGGCCGTTATCAACGCTATTGAACCAAACCACGTTTTGCTGATCTATCGCCAGGGCGCCAACCTGCCGGTTCGGCATTTTTATAAATGGAAAGCTGTCGATGAGAAGATCAAATTTTTCCAGCGTAGTGTTATACCTTGCTACGCCATGACCGGACATCCAGATATGACCATCCCGGTCTTCTTCCATACCAAAAGCCACGGCCAATAATCTTTCATGATAAGGAATGATCTTAAAACTTTTGGTGGGTGGGTGATACTTATAATTTATATAAGCGCTTACCCATATATTTCCTTTACTGTCATGAAAAAGATCGCTGACCCAACTGGTATACTCGTTCCATTGGGGCGGTGCCAGTTTGCTTTTGACTCCTGTTTTGTGATTAAAGAGTATCAAGGGCCCATCACCTCCCAACAAGATGCTGTTTGCATCTGCCATAGCAATCCCGCGAATCAAATTGCCGGGTTTACCGGGTTCGCCAAAAGCAATTTCCCTATCAAACTCCAATGTTTTTTTGTCAAAAACAAACATGCTTCCCGGCCCACGTGTCCCCGCATAAATTTTATCGGCAGTCACATAAATATCATCAAACCGGATATCAGCAATTGTTTCAACCATCCGGGACGGTAAAACGGCCAGTTCTACCCGCGACCTGGCAACATCCTGGCGAAGCAACCCTTTGTTTGTAGCTATCCAGAGATGATTTTCTTTGTCTTTTATCAATGAATTGCACAAATACGACGAAAAATATTTTTCCGGGTATAATTTGATTTTACCAGACTCAGGATAGAATCTCATTTTATAAAAGCCGGAGAAATGCCCGGTAAGGTAAAACACCGTATCGCTTACAGCTTCCAATCTTGTTCGCCAGCGAAATTCATTTTGCATAGGATTGACCGGGATAGTTGAAACCATTTTCTTATTCTCCCATGTATTTATATAAACAACGGTATCGGAGGCTAATTTTAGAATAAACAGGTGTCCGGGTTTATGCTGGAGAAATGCGTAGGATCGATCCGGGTAGTCAAGAAATTCAGCCAGGGGCGGGCAATCAGCTGCTTCGAGTTTCTTGAAATGCCTTTTTTGTTTATCATATATATACAACCCAAAAAGCGATGTGATAAGAAACCGGTTGCTATCGATCTCAACTAATTCACGTCCAAAGAAAAAATGCTCGGTAAAGACCTCCGGTTCTTTATATGCGTCATACCTGAATAATAGCGTATCATTTTTATCGAAATGATAAAACCCGGACCGGCCCAGCACAAAGATGTTTCCATTCTCATCGCCCGCCGCCCGCATGATCAGGTTGAACTTGTACTGGTATTGCTTATTATGATAAGGAATAAAGAGGTTCCTGGTTTCACCTGTTTTTGTATTCACTATATGAAGACCGGAGGTATAAACCGCAAACATATTTTTATCCAGCCAGGTCATCCCGTTGGTTTCTTCTGATCCGATGGAGAGGCTATCATCCGTGCTGTGAAATTGTACAAAATTATTTCCATCAAACCTGTTGATACCGGATGACGTGGATGTCCAGATATAACCAGTGGCGTCCTGCACGACGCCTGTAAGATAATCACTCGACAGCCCGTTTGCCGTTGTGTAACGTTGAAAACTCTTTTCAAACAGCTCCTGCCCGCAGAGATGATTTGCCATCGCCGAAAATAAAAGAATGAAAAATGATCGCGGATGAATCATGCGTGCCTGGGAATTTTCATTAAAGTTACCTGATTGTATTGCAAAAAATATATTGTCAGCAGGGCCTCATGACGTACTCCGCCGTTGGGAGACCGATCCATGCCTTTCGGTCATTTAATATCGCAGTTAAGAGAAGGAAGCACCAAAAATATTTTTTTCATACTGTTTCCGTGCGGAAAAAAAAGCCAGCCGTTTGGAGAAAGTACATTTTCGACCTGTATCAGCAATTCTATTTTCGTCCCGCATTTAAAAATTATAATCATTAAAAAACAAACAATGCAAACAAAAGAAGTACAGGGAAAACTTTGGAGCGCTGCTCCGGCGGATTGGGTAAATTATCTCGAACCCACGTTCATACCGATGTACGAAGCGGTTTTACAAAAAATAAAACTCGATGAAGAGAAAATGTTGTTGGATGCAGGATGCGGATCAGGATTGTTTTTAAGCATGGCCGCCGCCACCGGCGTATCCATTCATGGAATTGATGCCGCACCGGGTTTATTGGAAGTAGCCAAAAAAAGATTGCCCGGCATCACGTTAATGATCGAAGACCTGGAAGCAATTCCTTTCAATGCGGAAACTTTTGATGTCGTCACCGGGTTCAATTCATTTCAATACGCCGGCAGTTTTGAGAATGCTTTGAAGGAGGCGAAACGTGTAATGAAGAAGGATGGAAAACTGGTGATTGGAATTTGGGGAAAGGAAGAAGATTGCGATGCGGCTCCGGTATTAGCAAGTGTAGGGTCACTAATGCCGCCGCCACCGCCCGGTACTCCGGGTCCCTTTGCACTCAGCGAAGATGGAAAAGTAGAAAGTATCTGTAATTCGATCGGGTTAAAAGTGATCACTAAGCAAACGGTTTTTTGTCCCTGGCAATATTCCGGGAATGAAGAATTGTTGAAGGCATTTATGTGTACAGGACCATGTGTTAAAGCAGCACAGAATGTTGGCGACGACAAAGTGAAGGAAACAATTATTGCAGCGTCGCAACCATTCAACCTTGCAGATGATATTTATTACATGCATAATAATTTCACATTTTTTATTACTGAAAAAATTTGATTCAATACACTAAACTGCCTGCCGGCAATGCAGGTGCACACCGCTTCTTAACTACTTAATCATTAAAACTAAACAAATGAAATACTCATCAAAACAATTGATCAGGTCGCTGCTGATCGGAACGTCATTGGCGACCATGTTTATTGCGTGCAAACGCGATTCAGTGCTTAACAATTCGACCGGCATACAAAGCAGTCTGGCTGGCAGCAGCGGGGCCCTTGAAGCTAACGGCAATTCGCCGGCGGCTCATATAGCCGCCAGCGAGAACCTGGCCATACCTGCTGCTGTATCTGTTCCGGATAATTTGCCAAACGGAAATACAAGGGTTGCTACCTACTACGGGTTAGGCGTACAGAAATATAAAGCAAGGATCAAAGCAGGAAGCGATCCGGTTGCTTATGAATGGGTATTCGTGGCGCCCCAGGCAGATCTTTATGATATCACGAATACGAAAGTTGGAACTCATGGGGCCGGGCCGTTTTGGACGACCTCATCATCGGATTCAATTTTTGCACAACACTTCACTCCAGCCAGGACAGCACCCAGCGAGGATCCGGAAAGCATCGATTGGTTATTATTGAAGCCAAAAGCAGGCACGACACCTACCGGTATATTCGCCGAAGTTGATTACATACAGCGGATAGCCACCAAAGGTGGTAAGGCCCCGCTGACACCACCTGCCAGTATAACGGACACCGCAGACGTTAAATACAAAACAGTATACCGGTTCACTAAAATGAACTAATCTATTTGCATCAAAAACCATTAACCATTAAACTTATCACAATGACAACAACATCTTTTAAGATGAACGGGCGAACTTTTGCCTGCCTGTTTATCGCAGCTATCACAAGTGCAATTGTTCTTTTCTCTTGCCAGAAAGGCGATGATGCGCTGGTCACCGAAAACAGCCTGAGATCAAAGCCATCTTATTCATCCGACGTTTTGGATAAATGGATGACGCTGCAGTTACGATTAATGCGAAATGCAACCGGAATTGCCAACCATGCATTCGGCCGGCATTTTGGATACACGGGTATAGCAGCTTTTGAGTCGTTAAAACCCGGAATGACGCCCCAGTTGGCGGCATGGTCAGACAAATGGAACGGTTTAAGTGGCTTACCTGCACCCGCCCAGGCCAGGAAATATTATCTGCCTGCGAATGTGAATGCGGCAATGGCCACGATCAACAAGGCAATGTTTCCGAATGCCAGCGCTGCGGATAAAGCAGCCATCGATTCTCTTGAACTCGCATTGGAAAATGAATATTTAAGTACGCAATCAGCTGAAGTAATCACTACTTCATCCGCGTTTGGAAAGGCTGTCGCAACAGCTGTATTCAATTGGTCGGAGAACGATGGCTATAAGAATGCGAATGCACCTTATACGATACCTGTCGGGGTAGGATTGTGGAAGCCAACGCCACCCGCATTTGCAAACCCTGCCACGCCAT
>DASTIZ010000527.1:0-7218 GCA_035717045.1 Chitinophagaceae bacterium | reverse complement strand
GACCGCAGACCTTCCTATCAAAGAAAGTGGGGTGAACATTACCGGAAAGAATGGTCGACTCCTGTAAAGTTTAAAAAAGTAACGCTTGATACACTGGCTGGTGGTCTGACTCCCTATGAAGCCGGCGGCGGAAGGCAAAGTAAAACGTTGCGGTTAAGGGACAAGCAAGCAAGAGAATATGTGCTAAGAAGCATTGATAAAAGTTTTGGAAAAGCATTGCCGGAGATCTACCAGGGAACTTTTATTGAAAATCTTATCAATGACCAGGTCACAATCGGGCATCCTTATGCTGCCCTGGTGATACCAACATTAGCAGAAGCTACCGGGGTGTATCATACAAATCCAGTAATAGTCTTTGTCCCGTCACAACCTGCACTTGACACATTCAACAAAGATTTTGGAAATAAACTTTATTTATTTGAGCAAAGACCGGATGAGAATTGGGAAACTGCACCAAACTTTGGCAATTCAAAAAATATTGTGGGCACGGAAAAATTATTGACTGAACTAATAGAAGATAACGATCGCCGCGTGGACCAGCTTGCTTATGTAAGAGCCCGTTTGCTGGACTTCTTAATTGGTGACTGGGGTCGTCATGAAGACCAATGGCGCTGGGCGAGTTTTAAGAATAGTGATGAAACAATTTATAAACCAATCCCGAGAGATCGTGACCAGGCCTTTACAAAATTTGATGGCAAATGGTTAAAGGCAACCCTTTCGGCCGCTGATCTGGAACACCTGCAATCCTTTGATAAAACAATTCCTGATATCAATACTTTCAATTTTCCGGCCCGAAATCTCGATAGGAGAATGGCGAATCAAACCACTTTAAAGCAGTGGACGCACATTGCGAAAGATATGCAGCGGTCACTGACCGATGCAGTAATTGAAAAAGCGGTGAAACAACTTCCGCCTGAAGTATTCAATATTTCCGGCAATGAGATGATCACAAACTTAAAATCACGGCGCAATCTTCTTGAAGAGTATGCATCCACCTATTACAAATTCCTGGCAAAAGATGTGGATATTGTTGGTTCAGACAAAAAGGAACTATTCCAGGTAAACAGGGTAAATAACCATGAAACAATAGTGAAGGTTTATCAATTAAAAGTGATGGGCGATTCTGCGGATAAACTTATTTATGAAAGAAAATTTTTAACCCCCGAAACACGAGAGATCAGGTTATACGGCCTGGGCGACGATGACGTATTCCGGCTGGACGGAAAAACAGGCGATGGCATCCTGGTAAGAATAGTTGGCGGTGATGGCAATGATGTTTTGGATGATAAGTCTTATGTCTCCGGAAGCAGAAAACTTACCCAGGTATATGATACTGACAAAAAAGGTTTTCAAACTTCTGCTGAAACGCGGTTGCGTATAAGCAATGACTCGGTCCTGAACACCTATGAATATGAATCGTTTGAATATGATAAAAAAGGATTCGGAGTATCCCCGGGTTTCTTTTCACTTACCTTAGGATGGGGTGAAACAAGACATGACTGGAAAAAGGAGCCAGCCGGAAAGGAACACAGTCTTAAAGTAAAATACTCGATTAACCGCGCCGCATTTTATATTGATTACAAAACTACATTCTATCAACTGCTTGGGCGGTGGAATGCGTTTGTTGGAGCAGGAGCAGGCGTGCCCAAAGTAGTCAACTTCTTTGGAGTCGGGAACGAAACCAGTTTCGCCACCTATGACCGCCGGTTCTTCCGCTTGCGCAGCCAGGAGTATTACGGAAAACTGGGTATAAACAGGGTCATTGGAAATTCACAATTGGAGCTTGCGGGTTTCTATCAAAGCGTAAAGATCAGGTTGGATAGCAATCGTATCATTTCAAAATTTGCGCATACCGGTAACGGTTTTGCTGATCTCAGCCGCAAGAATTTTGTCGGCGCTGATCTTAGTTATAAATATCAGAATACGGATCATCCGATTGTGCCGTCAAGAGGATTTCGCTTCATTAGTTCAGCGACGTATACGCATAATCTGAATACTCCGGATCATTCGTTTACCAGGTTGAGTTCCGACGCATCGGTTTACATCCCATTAATTAAATTTATTTCACTTGGAATTCGTGCGGGCGGGGCGGCCAATATGGGTGATGCAGAATTTTACCAGTTAAATATGCTAGGGAGCCATGAGAACCTACGGGGTTTCCGCAAATATCGCTTTTATGGGAAACAAGCGTTCTACAACAATAATGAGTTGCGCTTTATGTTCAATGCAAGAAATAAAGTCTTCAACGGGAAATATGGTTTCGTAACCTTTATTGACCATGGCCGTGTTTGGTATCCGGGTGAAAATTCAAACAAATGGCATTCCGCTTATGGGGCCGGGGCCTTCCTATCGTTGTTCAATAAGATTGTGCTCAGCGGTGCCTATGGAATATCAAAAGAAGACAAGGTGATATCAATGTATATAGGCTTTTATTTCTGAGATAAAAAATGCGCAGGACAAATCAAATCTACGTCCACACACCTATCTTCGCAGCTCAAAATATTTTTATCAAACTCACCCGATCATGAAAGTAACTGTAGTTGGCGCAGGAGCAGTCGGTGCAACATGTGCTGATAATATTGCAAGAAAAGAACTCTGCGAAGAACTTGTTTTGTTGGATATCAAAGAAGGAATTTCGGAAGGCAAGGCACAGGATATGATGCAGACGGCAACACTTCTCGGATTTGATACCAAGATCACCGGAACTACCAACGATTATTCAAAAACAGCAGGCAGTGATGTCGTAGTGATCACCTCCGGTCTTCCGCGTAAACCCGGAATGACCCGCGAAGAATTGATCGGGGTAAATGCCGGAATTGTAAAAGGTGTATGTGAAAACATTTTGAAACATTCACCCAATACGATCATTGTTGTTATCAGCAACCCTATGGATACCATGACTTACCTGGCCTTGAAATCAACCGGGTTAGCGAAAAACAAGATTATTGGGATGGGTGGCACATTGGACAGCAGTCGGTTCAAATATCAATTAAGCCAGCATCTTGGTTGCAGTCCTTCTGATCTGAATGCAGTTGTTGTTGGCGGTCATGGTGACACCACGATGATCCCGCTGATCCGTTTAGCAACATGGAACTCTGTTCCGGTTACAAAATTTTTGAGCGATGCACAGCAAAAACAAATAGTGGCCGATACCATGGTAGGTGGCGCTACACTTACAAAACTCCTCGGCACATCTGCATGGTATGCGCCTGGCGCGGCCGGGGCGGCCCTGGTTGAAGCCATTGTTCGTGATGAGAAAAAATTATTTACATGCTGCGTGGCCCTCGATGGCGAATATGGACATAAAGATATTTGCCTCGGCGTGCCGGTGACCATTGGAAAAAATGGCTGGGAAAAAATTATTGACTTTGGATTGAATGCGGAAGAGCAGGCAGCTTTTAATAAAAGCGCAGAGGCTGTAAGAAGCATGAATGACGTGCTCAAGACCTTATGATACCTGTTTTAAAACTTTGAAATAAGGTAATAAGGCTGTTTTTCATGAAATCTTTAACTTCTACTAAGAGAGACCGGTCCAACACGAAATCTTTGTCAAAAATAAACTACTGCCTCTGTATCCTTAGGCTTTTACTACCGTTAAAAGCTGGTTTAACAAACACGATACCCTAGTAGAAAACAAAGTACAGGTTCTGTGACCTTATTACCTTTATTATAGTGGGAAAGGGGAGCAATAAGCTCGCCTTTCTATTTTAACTGGGCTCACAAATTTATCTTTGTACCATGCACTATGTTTCTGTAGAAGAATTGACAAAGAGTTTTGGCATCAAACCACTTTTCTCAAATATTTCATTTCATATAGAAGAAGGAGACAAAATTGCGCTGGTGGCAAGAAATGGTTCAGGGAAAACAACCTTATTAAAGATCCTGGCCGGCAAAGAGACTGCAGATGAAGGAAAAGTTTGGATCAATAAAGATGTTGATGTAGTGTTGTTTGAACAGGATCCCATCTTCACCGAAAATGAATCTGTCCTTAATAATATTTTCTTCCACGACCATCCCATCATTAATGCAATAAAAGAATATGAAGCAGCTGCCGATGAGGCAAATCAGTCAACAACCGGCAGTCAGCAGTCAGCAGCCGGCAACTTAGAACGATTGAATCATTCTATTGCAAAAATGGATGAGCTCGGTGCGTGGAATTTTGAAGCAAAAGTGAAACAGGTGCTTGGGAGATTACAAATTCATCACCTGCAACAAAATATCACAACCCTTAGCGGAGGTCAACGAAAAAGAGTCGCCCTTGCAAAGACCCTGATCGATGTGGGCTTTGAACATAAACATGTTTTATTGATCATGGATGAACCGACAAATCACCTGGATGTGGAAATGGTAGAATGGCTCGAGAATTATTTAAGTAAAGAAAATACAACACTTCTTCTTGTTACCCACGACAGGTATTTCCTTGATACCGTTTGTAAAGAGATCTGGGAAATGGATAATGACAGGCTTTATGTGTATAAAGGTGATTATGAAAATTATTTAGAAAAGAAAGTGGCAAGAGTCGAAAGCGATACTGCCAGCGTCGAAAAAGCCAGAAACACGTACAGGAAAGAACTGGAATGGATGAGGAAGCAACCAAGAGCAAGAACAACCAAGAGCAAAAGTCGCCAGGATAATTTTTACACCATAGAAAAGAAAGCAAAACAAAAGATGGCTGACGATCAGCTGCAATTAGAAATGAAGATGAATCGGCTGGGCGGAAAAATTGCTGAGCTAAAGAAAGTTTACAAAAGTTATGGACAGAAAGTTATTCTGAAAGGATTTGATTACACCTTTAAGAAAGGAGACCGGATCGGTATCATTGGTAAAAATGGTACGGGTAAAACAACTCTCTTAAATATTTTGCAGGGAATAGAAAAACCTGATAGCGGTAAAATAAATATCGGGGATACCGTAATATTTGGACATTACTCGCAGCAGGGTTTACAGGCAAAGGACGATCCGCGTGTGATTGAATATGTAAAATCCATCGCCGAAAGTTTTCCCCTGGCCAAAGGAGGATCATTAAATGCCGCTCAATTCCTTGAATTGTTTTTATTTCCGCCGGATAAACAATATACGTATCTATCGATGCTTAGTGGTGGTGAAAAGAAAAGACTACAGCTCCTTACGATTCTATTCCGCAATCCTAATTTTTTGATCCTTGATGAACCCACGAATGATCTTGATCTTCCAACATTAGCCGTGCTTGAGAATTTTCTTTCAGAGTTCCAGGGATGCCTGCTTTTGGTTTCCCATGATCGTTATTTCATGGACCGGTTGATTGACCATCTATTTGTGTTCGAAGGCGATGGTGTTATAAAAGATTTTCCGGGTAATTACACGCAATATAGACAGTCAACATTCGACAGTCAGCAGTCAACGGTCAATTGGTTAGAAAGGAAGATTGTCCCGGGAATCAGCCACCCGCAACCTTCGGTCACCGAAGGCCAGCCGAAGACGCTCCCAATAACCATGCATAAGAAACAACTTTCCTACAAAGAGAAAAGAGAATTTGACCTGCTTGAAAAACAGATCGCTGAGCTTACTAAAGAAAAAGAAGAAGTAACCCGTCGTTTAAACAGCGGAGCCGCAACCTTCGAAGAATTGAAGACGCTTTCTCACCGAATCGGTGAAATTTCCATCTCCCTGGATGAAAAAGAGCTGCGTTGGCTGGAGTTGAGCGAATATGTGCAATAAATCTGTCCACCACATCTTGCAAATTCAAATAACCCACTTTATTTTTGCATCCGATCCCGCCCTATTATTAACTACTGAGTTTTTAATCCCCGCACCCTCATTTATTCAAACAAAAAAATCGCGTATGAAAAAACTCAACACGTATTTGCACAACCCGGATGTGCAGGCTGTGATCTTTATCAGTTGTATTTTTGTTACAATTGCTTTGATCACAGTGTTTACCTGGGGAAAGTAGTTTATCGAACCAAAATTTTCAGATCCTTTTGCCTCGACCCGTGTCCAGGCAAAAGGATTTTTTATTTCAGGAATTGCGAAGCAGTTTCAGCGATTGCATCCATTGATATTTGCCGCATACATTTAAAATGACCGCGCGGGCATTTTGAATACCCTATTTTGCTGCAAGGCCTGCACCGGAGGCCATCGATCTGGAATCTGGAATTTGGCGTTTGGTATTTACCATAATACGGATACATACCAAATTCGGGAACCGTGTTTCCCCAGACTGAAATGATCTTTTTCTTAAATGCCGCGGCGATGTGCATTAAGCCGGTGTCATGTGTAATGATCAGTTTGGATCTGCGGACAAGATCAGCACTTTCATTCAAATTGAATTTGCCACAGGCATTATAGATCCTGACCGGGTCAACTGAAGCAATTTGTTTTCCCATTTCATTATCTTCTTTTCCTCCCAATAAAATAACCGGGTGATTTATTTTACCGCAAAGCTCCTTTAGTTTTTCAAGCGGCAGCTTTTTGGTGCTATGTGCAGCGCCAATCACGATCCCGATATAGCCAGCATGATGTGATGCCGGAATATCTTTTTGCTTTACTTCATCTTTTTGAGGAATAAAATAGTCCAGGCCCTCATTATCATTATGGATACCGAATGATTCAATCGTTTTCATGTATCGATCTACGATATGAAGGTCCGGCATCACGTTCCACTTAAAGTTTGTGTAGATCCATTTTTGAACATTCAGTTTATTGAAGGGAAAAGATTGTATTCCCAGGTCTTTTCTCAATCGCAATGTCCGGAGATTGTGGTGCAGGTCAATGATATAATCATAGCTCTCCTTTTTCAATTCATGAACCAGTGTCTCCCAGCTATGCGCCAACGTCCGGACCCTGTCGATATAAGGATTGCTTTCAACAATTGCTGCAAAAGATTGCTTAACCAGGTAATGGACTTCAGCCTCCGGCTTTTGCTTTTTCAGACAACGAATAACAGGGGTTGTTAAAACGATATCACCAATTGAGGAAAATCTGATTATCAGGAATTTCATTCTTCAGAATTAATAATTATTAATTACTAATTATTAATTATTGTTTTATGGTGCCATTTCGTGAGGCTCGGTATAATTCAGGTCCTTATGAAAGGTTTCTTTCGTCATAATGGCTGCTACTACTGTTATAGCCATTAGGATAAGAGCCGCCAGCCAACCACCGGTAACGTAATCAGTAATGCTCCGCAATCCTTTAAATAAAGGAAGGATCAGTACAGTCAGCATTCCTCTCACCATA
>DASTIZ010000526.1:0-3060 GCA_035717045.1 Chitinophagaceae bacterium | reverse complement strand
AAAATGTCTACGATATGTTCTGACCAGGTTAAGGGTCTTGTTTCCGGGAGCTTCTCGAGAGTTTCCGGTTGTATAATTCCCACCCCAGCTTGCGAAATATTTATGGCAACGAGCCCGATGACCAGGGCTACGGTAGTTACTATCTCAAAATACAGGAGTGATTTCCATCCCAGGCGACCGACCTGCTTTAAGTTTGAATGGCCGGCGATACCTACCACTAAAGTTGAAAACAACAAAGGGGCCACAATCACCTTTACAAGATTCAGGAATATCTGGCGGAGAAATACGAGTTTTTGAGAAAGGACAGGATATTCATATCCAATCAAAATCCCGGCCACCATGGAAACAAATATCCAGGAAGTAAGTGTTTTTTTAAACCATGCAAAAAGACAAAGAGCGATCACGAATAACCATCGGCTGACTGATAAGATCTGGTCTGAAATAACGGCTATTCCATTCCAATCAAGTACATGAACCAATGCTGTTATAGTAAAAAAAATCAAGACAAGTGGCCCGGCTATTCGTTGGTTCATAGAAAGCTTTGTGTAAAGTCTCAAAACTAAAGGTTTACTTTCAATCTTTGAAATTATCCGTCTTACCCGTTTGATTCACCTCTGAAAAAACTTTTACTTTGTTTTTATCAGAAATCACTATTTTTCCGGACTTATAGAACAGCTTTTAATACGCTAATATCAATACATGAGTCTATTTAAAGCCTGTGCCATTAATTCTTACATCACTTTAGGTCAGGTAGCCGGTATTTAAATCTTAGTTGGATAAAATCAAAACCAATGGGAAAATTATCTTTAAAGCTCTTTATTTTACTTTCAACATGCATTTTTCCTGCTCTCTTATTTGCACAAGGAAATGATCCGGAGGAAAAGGGACTTGATCAGCGGATTGATGAAGGGTTTGCGCCGGTTGCAAACTGGTTTGAGCGGGTAGTCTTTTTCCCCATAAGATTTACCGATACAGTTTCTGTACCGTTTATTGTAATCCTTTTAGTTTGCGGCGCTTTGTTTTTTACCATCTATTTTTCTTTCGTCAATATCAGAAAATTCCCGCTTGCCATTCGTGTTACCCGGGGTAAATACGATGAGCTCGAGCTGGCTCCTGAGCCTGTAAGCGCAGAGCTCAATATTGTAGAAGGTGATATTGTTGACACCATAAAGAAAGAAGGACATCATGGTGAAGTAAACCATTTCCAGGCATTGGCAACAGCTGTCTCGGGAACGGTTGGTCTTGGCAATATAGCCGGCGTTGCGGTGGCGGTGGCAATCGGCGGGCCCGGCGCCACTTTCTGGATGATCGTCTGCGGGTTGCTTGGTATGTCGTCGAAGTTTGTAGAATGTACACTCGGGGTAAAGTACAGGGATATCGATGCAAAAGGGATCGTGTATGGCGGTCCTATGTATTATTTAAGCAAAGGTTTAAAAGAAAGAAAACTGGGTGGACTTGGAAAATTTCTCGCGGTACTATTTGCTGTATTATGCGTTGGCGGATCCTTTGGAGGCGGTAACGCTTTTCAATCCAACCAGGCAACACAGCAGATCGTGACCATGGTGGGCGCACAAAGCGGATCTTCTGGTTTTATTGTTGGTCTTATCCTTGCCACCGTCACTGGAATTGTAATTATCGGCGGCATCAAAAGGATTGCGCAGGTAACGGAGAAGATTGTTCCTTTCATGGCCATTCTTTATATACTTGCCTCACTCGTCATTATCTTCATGCATTTTGGGCTCATAGATGATGCCTTTGGCCAGATAGTATCGCAGGCGTTTACACCTGCTGCAGGTGTTGGTGGTTTTGCGGGCGTATTGATCCAGGGATTCAGACGGGCAGCATTTTCAAATGAGGCGGGGGCAGGATCGGCAGCAATTGCCCATTCGGCTGTTCGGACTAAATATCCCGCATCAGAGGGTATCGTTTCTTTGCTTGAACCATTTATTGATACAGTTGTGATCTGCACAATGACGGCTCTTGTCATTGTGATCTATAACATGCAGGGAGTTTTCACGTATGGCTCGCCCGGAACACTAAATGGCGTAGACCTTACTTCAGCAGCATACAATGATGCGATCCCGCATTTCTCTTATGTGCTTACCGTCGCTATAGTCTTGTTTGCATTTTCAACCATGATATCCTGGTCCTATTACGGATTACAGGCCTGGAAATATCTTTTTGGCAGGAGCTTCGCTTCCGATCTCAGCTATAAATTACTGTTCCTGGTTTTTGTGATAGTGGGGGCATCTGCCACGCTTAATTCAGTTATCAGCTTTTCGGATGCTATGATATTGGCTATGGTATTTCCGAATATGATAGGACTTTTGCTTTTATTTCCTAAAGTAAGAGATGAATTGAATAGATATTTGAACGCAATAAAGGAATTTAAACCTGAAAACCTTCGACAGCCATGAGTTTATTTGTGAAAAAACCCCTGAGCCAGCTTTTTGCTGAAGCAGAAGATTCGGAAAAAGGATTAAAACGGACACTCAGTTCGTGGGCATTAGTGGCACTTGGAATTGGGGCCATTATCGGGGCCGGCCTGTTCGCCAGGACGGCCGCAGCCGCTGCTTCGCATGCAGGTCCATCCGTTACTATCGGTTTTATTATTGCCGCGATCGGATGTGCTTTTGCCGGTCTTTGTTATGCAGAATTTGCCTCAATGATCCCAATTGCTGGTAGTGCATATACTTATTCGTACGCTACAATGGGTGAATTCATCGCATGGATCATCGGTTGGGACCTGATTCTTGAATATGGCGTTGGAGCCGCAACGGTTAGTAGCTATTGGAGCCAGTACCTGAATCGGTTCCTGAGCATCTTCGATGTATCCATACCATACCAATGGTTTCATTCGCCATTTGAAACTGACCCGGTGACTGGAGCAACGGGAATCATTAATATTCCGGCAATATTTATCCTACTCGTTTTGTCGCTGTTGCTTATTCGAGGTACAAAGGGTTCTGCTGCTGTAAATAATATCATTGTATTTGTAAAAGTTGCTATCATTCTTATATTCATTGCTGTTGGCTGGAGCTATATCAAGCCTGAGAATCA
>DASTIZ010000525.1:0-4524 GCA_035717045.1 Chitinophagaceae bacterium | reverse complement strand
GGATTGAAGAAGAGTCAGATTGAATTTGTGTATATCTGCCAGGGTCTTGTCAGCATACAAAAGATTCTCAACAACCCATGAAAAATTTTCCTGTGTATTATAAGATGCGGTGTTTGGCCGGTTGGTCAAATGACTGGTTGCGTTTGGACCTGTCCATGAACTTGACCTGAACTGGCGATATTGAGCACTAAAGTTTACGCGATACCGGAGCCAGGAAGTAAATTTTACTTCACTGAATACCCCTGTCAATATCGCCGCTGATCGCCTTTCGTTCAATACCTGATCTATATCTATAAGCGGGTTCCATAAGCTAATATTGCCACCGGGATTTCTTACTGCGAAACCGTTATCATCGAACGGCAATGCATATGGAAATTGATCGGTCGCGCGTGAATAAAGATCCTTTGAACCGGTATTAGAAGTGTTCGGACCAAGGATCCCAAAATTCTGTGTCGACAAGGTAGCAATTATGGAAGTGCCCAGGGTAAACCATTTGGTTGGCGACAAATCGCCGTTAATATTTGCTGTATAACGTTTATAGTCCTGGTCTTTCTGAACGCCCTCCTGGTTATAATAGTTTAGTGATATGAGCAAGCGTGTTATATCAGTACCTGAAGTAAGAGAGATCTGATGATTTTGACTGATCCCTGTACGTGTTGCCGCATCCAGCCAATCAAAGCTGCGGATATTCCTGGAATTATATATCGGAATTTGGGCCGGCCATCCGAGTGCTTGTTCTGACGCGGTGGTGGGGCGTGTTTTAACAGTACCATCCGGATTCCATTCATAACCCATCATCACGGAGGCCAGAGCAACGGGATCGGCCGTGAGGCCTCCCATCCTTTGTTTGTCAAGATCAGGATCAGGATACCACATAATTGCTGGGACATTCAGATTGCTGTTAGCTGCTCCAAGATCCTTATAAAGTCGTCCATTGATCAAACTCAAACGCCACCTGTCTATATACTCCCCACCGTCCATCCAGTTAGTTAACGATTTGTAGGAATCCACTGAGACAGTAGAACTATAATTAAGCGAAACTCTTCCTTTTTTCCCCTTATGTGTCGTGATCAGGACAACCCCGTTTGCACCGCGGGATCCATAAATAGCTGTGGCAGATGCATCCTTTAAAATTTCTACGGAAGCAATATCGTTTGGATTAATATCGCTCATGGTAAATGAATTGACACCAAGCGCATTCACCATTGGAATACCATCAATTACATATAGTGGTTCATTCGAAGCGCCGATTGAACGATTACCACGAATCCTTACCACGGGGAGTTCGCCGGGTTTCAAATTTGAAGTAACATGCACGCCGGCGGCCTTGCCCTGTATCGCCTGTAAGATATTTTGTGCCGGGCGTTCACGAATCTCATCAGAAGTGATCCGGCTTAATGCCCCTGTCACGTCACTCTTTTTTTGAGTCCCATAACCTACTACCACTACGTCCGTCAATACATTTCCGGCAAGGTCCAGGGATAAATTGATTTCTCTTCGGGAACCGATCCTGGTCTCAATGGATTCATACCCTGTATAGCTAATTACCAATACAGAGTTTTCCGAAGGAGCATTAATACTAAATGTTCCGTCTTTCTTTGTGACGATACTGACTGAAGTTCCTTTTATGGAGATCGTCGCTCCCTCGAGTGGTTCCCCATTATTGCCGGTTACTTTTCCGGTTACAGCAATGTTTTGTGAGAAAGATGTTAGAGTAAGAAGCACCAGGAATGTAAACACCGTCACATGCCTGCAATTCGCAGAATTGGTTCTCATATAGCGAAGCAATTTTAATTTGGTTATATTAAATTAAATTTAATCCCTGCTGCATTCGTCCTGCACTATCCTGAGAAGCACCACTTTATTTACGCAATCGTTCCCGGAAACATTTCCCGCCAAAAGCAAATAGAGGACAAATATTGAACGCTGCCATTTGGCGACAGCTAAGACCTTGGGTATAGCAACCCAGCCAGCAGGCCTGGAACTGATTGTAATTATCAGACCTTTATTTGATAATTTCTTTTAATAACAAGGGCCATTGGGGATCATATTGATGGGCTTTTAAAAAAAATTCTGAAATCTTTTTTATTACAGCTGGATTTTTTGCTGCTACATTAAATATTTCACCGGGATCTTTTTCGAGATCATAAAGTTCAATTGCGGGATCTGCATTTTTTGAAACAGCTAATTTTATTGCCTTCCATTTTTGCCAGCGTACAGCCTGCCTGCCATCATTTTCATGAAACTCCCAATAGAAATACTCATGGTGCTTTTGTGAACCCTTATTCAGGAATGTGGGTACCAAAGAAATTCCATCAATGTTGCTGCTGACCGGTATTCCTGCTAATTGAAGAAAGGTTGGATACATATCCCACAACGCTGCGGGTTGATCAATAACGACGGGCCTTATTTTTCCCGGCCAATATACAATGAAGGGTACCCGGATGCCACCTTCATACAGATCTCGTTTAATTCCCTTATAGATTCCATTGCTGTTGAAGTACTCCGGATCACCACCACCTTCTCTATGCGGGCCGTTATCACTTGTAAAAATGATCATTGTATTCTCAGCGATCCCCAATTCTGTTACCTGTTTTACGATATCCCCTACGTATCTATCCAATCTCACCATCATGGCTGCAAAGCTTGCATGAGGATATTCGCCGAGATAACGACCATCATACCTGCGCGTTGTTGTATTGGGCTGCTCATTAAATTCTATTATATAATTATAGTAAGTACTGTCATGTGGAGTGATTACTTCCGCATGGGGAATTGTATACGGCAAATACATAAAGAAAGGTTTATCCCCCATACTCTTTAAATACTGAATGGCATTTTCATGGATGATGTCTGCCGAATAGATACTATCCTTTATTACAAAATCAATTCGCTGGTGATTATCCCATAAATGATCGGGATAATAGTTGTGCGCCAGGCTCTGACAGTTGTATCCATAGAATTTATCGAACCCTTTCCTATTCGGATCGCCGCTTGTGGTAATAAAACCAAGTCCCCATTTGCCAAAAGCAGCAGTGGCATAACCATTTTGCTGAAGAATGTTGGCAAAAGTTATGACCGAATCAGGCAGCGGCGTTTGTCCTTCAGGCGGAAAAGATTTATTACCACGTATTGCCGTATGACCGGTATGCAAACCGGTAAGGAAGCTTGACCTTGCGGGGGCACAAACAGTCGATCCGGAATAGAATTGAGTAAACTTCATTCCCTCTTTTGCCAGCTTATCAATATTGGGAGTTTCGAATTTTTGTTGTCCATAACAACTGAGATCACCATAGCCAAGATCATCAGCAAAGATGAATATAATGTTTGGCTGCACATTTTTCTGTGCAGTAGTTGAAAACAGGAAGAGGGTAAGTGTAACTGTAAAGATGTAATTCATTTACATGTAATGTTCATGATCTACTGTAACAAATTGCAAAAAATCATCCAAATCATTCTGTGCCTCTGTGTGTCAGTGGCAAACATGGCCACTGAAACACTGATACACTGAAACAAAAAAAGAATTTATTATTTTAATTTATAGATCTCAGTCCCTGCCAGTAAGAAACACCCCAATCCATAATCTTCAAAATCCGGTGTTGTATCATACCCAACCGGTTGACCATCCTTTGGTTCTTTACCCGTTCCCTGCACATATCCTAATTTGCCATTTTGATGAACCGCTTCTTTACTCATCGCATTCCACGCTTTGGTAATTGCCGGTAAATATGTTTTCCTTTCAAGAATCCCGTTATTTATACCCCATGCAAAACCATAAATAAATAATGATGTACCCGTTACCTCTTTGCCGCCAAAATTGTTGGGGTCATTTAAACTCACATTCCAATAACCATCGGTTCGCTGTAATGGCAATAATGCAGCACACATATCCTTAAAATCCTGTAAGTATTCAGCATAATGCGGATCGGTCTTTGGCAATTCAGCCAGCGTTCTTGTCAGTGCCGCTACCACCCAACCATTGCCCCGGCTCCAGTAGCAATCATCACCATTCGGCTCTTTGTAAGGTGGATCAAAATCTTTGTCACGCCACCACAAATGTTCCTCCTGATTATACAATCCATTATCACCATGCTTGTACTTTGTAAATGCATACATTTCATACATGCGGTCAAAATACCTGGTATCACTATAAAGATTACCCAGATTTACAAATACGGGCATTGCCATTTGTAAGGCATCTATCCAATTCCAGTCGTCGATTTTTGTTGTCATTATCATTGAATCAATCGAGGCCTTGATATCTCGCACTCTTTCCGGATGCTTTTTATTATCTAACAAATACATGTCGATATATGTTTGCCCGCAGCATTGGTTGTCTGCATTTCTTGTTCTGACTCCGCCCCGCAAGCCCCATTTATGTTTTTCACCCCATTGCAAAGCATAATCATAATAGGATTTCCTTTTGTCAATCCTGTACAAGGCCATTAACCCTTCATAATAAACAGCTCTTGTCCAGATATTGCTTGGTCTTTCGATATTGGTGAAGATCGGCTGGCCTGCATC
>DASTIZ010000524.1:0-3476 GCA_035717045.1 Chitinophagaceae bacterium | reverse complement strand
TTTTGCCCTACATATTTGGTGTGCAAAAACTTTTCAAACATCACACCATGGTTCAGCTTTTCAAGGATCCGCCGGCGCTGGCCCAATGAAAATTTTTCAAGGAAACTTTTTTCCATTTCATTTGTCAGCCAGTCAACTTCTTCCTGGTTGCTGATATACTTGTATTCGATGCCGACATGATGCGCATAACATCTTTCAAGATGTGCAATAATATTTTTTAAGGTAGTTGGGCCAAGCCCGATCAGGCTGCCGGCGTGAAATTCTTTATCGAGGTCAGCTTCAGTGAACCCAAAAAATTCAAGCGTAAGATTGGCACCACGATCCCTGCGTTTGCGGATAGGATTTGTTTTGGCGATCAAATGACCCTTATTCCGATAACCAAGTATCATCCGGTAAACCCCAAGTTCCCGCTTCCAGTTAACTCCGGCTTCCGTGGTAACCGGGGCTTCTTTCGGCGGCGCGCCATTTCCATTTCGCTTAATTCCCGATGAAACCGCAAAATCAAATCCTTCAAAGAATTTTCTGAATTCGGGATCAACACTAGACGGATCTTTTACAAAATCCTGATATAAATTTTCAACAAAGGCAGGATGCTGACTGGTGATATATTGGAAATCTTTCATTGGAGTCCTTTTACGCCTCACCCCAACCCTCTCCTAGCGGAGAGGGAGGTGCGGCGACAAATATCTGCCAAAAAACCGAAACCACTGTCACTTTGAATGTTTTAGGGGTTTTGTTACCAGTTGCAAATCCCTGGGCATCACCTGTTGCGACGCGTAGCCTGCCCTGACCGAAGCGAAGTGTTAACTTCCGGTTTCCTGGTTATCTTTTTTTTGAATATGTGATTTGATTACTTGGCACTTACCTTATGCAACCTTACCTTTGCCCGCCCGGATAATACCGGCTAAGGAAAAACAAGAAAGTGGCCCGGTTGGACGGGCTGTCCTCAAAAAAAGAGTAAATGGCAAATCATAAAGCGACACAAAAAGATACCCGCCAGGCTGCAAAACGCCGCGACAGAAACAGGTATTACGGCAAAACAACCCGTAATGCGATCAATGCATTACGTGAACAAACGGATAAAGCAGCAGCTGGAAAAGATCTCCTAACCACAATCGCGATGATCGATAAACTTGCTAAAAAGGGTATCATTCACAAAAACAAAGCAGCTAATTTAAAAAGCGGTTTAGTGAAGAAAGTGAATTCAATAAAATAAGCATTGAATAAATTTATTTGGAAGGGCATCCCATATCGGGATGCCTTTTTTACTTTGTGCTCCATAACTTGGCGCAGGAGCATCTTAATTATATAAATAAATTACACATGAGAAAACTGCTTACCGGTATTTTCTTATTGTTTTTCCAGGCATTATTTGCCCAAAATATCACCACAATCTTTGAAAAAAGTAATGGTACAAAGACTCCAACCTATCATGAGGTCATTGATTGGTGGCAAAAGCTGGATGCACAATCAGGTAAGGTAAAAATGCTTACGATGGGAATGAGTGATGCAGGCTACCCTTTGCACCTGGTTGTCGTGGCAAATAATGGTGACCATAATTTTGACAACATAAGGAAGAATAACAAGAGAGTCTTCCTTGTGAATAACGGCATTCACCCCGGCGAACCTGACGGAATTGATGCCAGCATGTTATTAGCAAGAGATATCGTCATCAATAAAATTAATATGCCGGATAATGTTGTACTTGCGATCATTCCGGTGTACAACATCGGTGGTTGTCTGAATCGCAGCGCCAATTATCGTGTTGATCAGAATGGACCCGAAGAATTTGGTTTTAGGGGCAACTCCCAAAACCTGGATCTGAACAGGGATTTCATCAAATGTGATTCAAAGGAAGCAAGATCATTTGCTGAAATCTTTCATTTAACGGATCCGGATGTTTTTCTGGATAATCATGTTAGTAATGGCGCCGATTACCAGCACATCATGACATTGATCTGTACGCAGCACAATAAACTGGGTGGCGTGCTTGGCGAATTTCTGAATAAAACTTTTGAGCCCGCACTATATGCGAGCATGAAAGATAAAGGGTATGACCTTATCCCCTACGTCAACGCTTTTGGCGACAGCCCGGATAATGGCTGGCCCGAATTTTTTGAGGGTCCGCGTTATAGCAGTGGGTATGCGGCATTATGGCATAGTTTTTCATTCGTAGCCGAAACACATATGCTGAAATCATACGACCAGAGAGTGAGATCAACTTATGAATTAATGAGAAGCCTTATTGATTTTACGTCAAAGAACAGTGCAACGATCAAACAATTGCGCGATCAAACCAAACAATCCGTAAAAACACAAGCTGAATTCCCGATCGCCTGGACCCTTGACCGTTCACAATCATCAAAAAGAATTTATAAAGGATATACAGCCGCCCGCAAACCAAGTGAAGTGTCCGGTATGCCCCGGTTGTTTTATGACAGGACAAAACCATACGAAAAAGAAATTCCATTTTATAATTTCTATAAACCATCAACACTTATTCAAAAACCAAAAGCCTATATCATTCCGCAGGGTTGGTGGACCGTCATTGATCTGCTAAAAGCAAACCAAGTGCAGATGATGCAACTGAAAAAAGATACAACGATGGAGGTAGAGATTTACCGGATCGATGAATATAAAACGGCACCACGACAATTTGAAATGCATCATATCAATAGTGAGGTTAAAACAAGTGTGACAGTAAATAAAATAAAATTCAGAAAGGGTGATTATTATATCCCGATGAACCAGTCGGCTAATCGTTTTTTAATTGAAACCCTGGAGCCCACTGCAGCGGATTCTTATTTTGCCTGGAATTTTTTTGACGGGATACTTGGACAAAAAGAAGGTTTTTCAGGTTATGCATTTGAAGATATAGCTGCTGATTATCTTAAAAAAAATCCAGATCTTAAAAATAAGTTGGAACAAAGACGAGCTTCAGATACAACTTTTGCAAAAAATGGAAGAGCCCAATTGAATTTTGTATATGAGAATTCTCCATGGGTTGAAACAGATTATCTGAGATATCCGGTTTACAGGGTAAAATGATTTAATTGTTGGGTGAGAGTGAACCAAAACGTTTTATAGATGATACGATCCAACAGGTCCAAATGACAGCCAACGGAACAAACCAAACAGCAATATCAGAGACCAGCAGCGCCTGGTCTTCATTGCTTGTAATTGAATTAAAGAACGGCATGGCAAATTTGTCAACAACTCTTACGGTAACAAAATAAGCTGCACAAATAAAACTGCTGATCATCATCCTGCGATGCCATTCAAATTTTCTATGCCTGGCAAAATAGTAAGCAGATAAAACGAACAACAGCCACAAGCTGGTCACTATTATTTGAGAAATCTTACAGGGTTTGCATAAAGCATGCGGGATCATAAAGGCCAACGTAACAATAGCAATAAGAGATGCAATAATATATACTTTGCCCAACAAACGATGCAGCTTTATATACCGGTTCCGT
>DASTIZ010000523.1:0-4549 GCA_035717045.1 Chitinophagaceae bacterium | reverse complement strand
ATTCCGGTACAATAAGGTGAAAATGGTAACTAATAAAGTTGCGATCACCGGCCCTATCCATCCGGAGTTTGAAAGCGTGCCGATCCCTCTTTATTTACCTTTTGGTTTTTTCCCAATGAAAAGTGGCAGGCACTCCGGAATATTGGCGCCGACATTTACCGCCAATGAAGATTTTGGTTTGGGCCTGGAAGGTCTTGGCTATTATAAAACCTTCAGCGATTTTTATGATGTTACAATCCGGACCAATCTCTATTCTTATGGCGGGTGGACTTTAAATGTGATCCCGACTTACCGGAAAAGATACCGTTTCCAGGGACAGTTAAGTTTTAGTGTGCAAAATACCAAGTTTAATTTCAAAGGTGATCCCGATTACCTAAAGAACCGAAGCTACAGCATTACCTGGAGTCATTCATCGGATAGTCGGGCAAGACCTGGTACAAATTTTTCAGCGAATGTGAATGCCGGATCGACCCAGTATAATCAATATGTTCCCAACAACCCGATGCGTAACTTCCAAAACCAATTAGGTTCGTCAATTACGTATTCAAAAACGTTCGAAGGTTCAAACCTGATCGTAAGCGCTAATCACAATCAGAACAACCAGCTTCACCTGATCAACCTGAATTTGCCTGACGTGAGTTATACTGTCAATACCATTTATCCATTTCAACGGAAAGACTTTGCCGGAACGGCTAAATGGTATGATAAGCTGGGTGTTTCTTACAATGGAAATCTGCGGAGCCAGGTATCATTTTATGATACAGCTTTTCAATTCAATCAGCTGATCGATACTTTACAATGGGGTGGCCAGCACAATTTTCCTCTTACTCTTTCATTGCCGCCCATACTCGGTGGAAAATTTCTGGTTTCTCCCAGTCTTTCCTATGAGCATAAATGGATAGCTCAAAAATTCAGAAGGACCTGGAACAACACGTTAATGAAGGTGGACACGTCAGTATCCAAAGGATTTTATATGGATCATAAAACATCTTTTGGTATCGGTATCAATACAGCACTGTATGGTACATTTAATTTAGGAGGAAAAAGCCAAACAATGATCCGGCATGTGGTGAGACCAAGCCTGAATCTGAACTATTCACCTTCTTTGTCGAAAAGACACTGGTACCGTACACAGATTGATACCACCGGCAGAACATTTGTTTTTTCAGAATTCGAGGGCAGCCTGTTTGGGTTCTACGGAGCAGAGGACTATGGAGGTTTAAGCTTTGCCATTGACAACAACCTTGAGATGAAGAGGAAATCAAAACGTGATACTGCGGCAAAAGCGAAAAGGATAAAGCTGCTCGATGGGTATGGTTTCAGCGGTGGCTACAATCTGATAGCGGATTCATTTAAACTAAGCACATTTAATTTTTATTTGCGCAGCACATTGTTTGATAAAATAAACATCACGGCCAGCACACTTTTGAATCCTTACCAGGTTGATAGCCGGGGATTCCCTGTTGATAAATACGCATGGCAAGGCGGAAAGTTTAAACTCGGCCGGTTCACATCCGGTAACCTGTCGGTGTCAACTGACTTCAGAAGCAAACCGCGGGATGAGACAAAGGAAGCGGAAAGAAAACAAAGAGAAGAACAATTGTTGAGTGATCCATTGATGGGCCCTGAAGTACAAAGCCAGCTGGATTATATGCGACGCAACCCGGCAGATTTTGTTGACTTTAACATTCCATGGAATGTGAGTCTCGGGCTAAGCGTGTTTTTTAGTGAGCGATTGAAAGAAGATTATAGCGGTTTTGAAAAGGAATTCAGCAGTAACCTTACATTCAATGGAAGTTTTTCATTGACACCGAAGTGGAACTTTGCTATCAATGGTTACTATGATTTTGATACAAAGAACCTGCAAACCTTTACCATGAGCATTGCACGCGAAATGCATTGCTGGCAAATGTCGATCAATGTAACCCCCGTGGGGCCTTACCGGTATTTTAATATCAGCATCAGCCCGAAATCAGGATTGCTGCAGGATCTGAAGATTAACCGGACAAGATATTTTTATACTGACCGGTGAGCCACATAATGATCTTTCATCACCAGAAATACTTTTTCTTTTATCCTACCGTAGTCCTCATTCCTCGTTACTGGTATCGCTGGCAAAAAATGCATCTCCAGTTTATGTGGCCAGAAATAAAATGCTTTGCCTAATGGCAAGACCTTCTTTGTATTAAAAATTACCGCAGGAATAATATTATGGCCGGTTTCTGATGCCAGCCTGAAAGCCCCATCATGAAATTTTTTTAAGGGTTCACCCGTTCTGTTTCTTGTTCCTTCAGGATAAATGCACATATGCATTCCTTTTTCGAGAACATCTTTCATTTTTTCAAAACTTTGGCGGCGACTGGCCTCGCTTTTCCTGTCAACAAGCACAGAACCTTTCATATAAAAAAATCCGAACAAGGGAATTTTTGCAAAGCTGGTTTTTGCAATTGTTTTATTTGGCCCGGGAATATAGGGACAGGACAGGGGAACATCCATTAAAGAATTATGATTGCATGTGACGATATAAGTTTCGCCCTTTAAAAAATTCTCTTTGCCTTTTATTTTGATCGGGCATCCGGCAAGAGTGAGCCATACGTTCATCCACAATCTGGCGATCCTGATAAAAATATCCTGGCCTTTGGGTTCTGGTATCAGCCAGCACAGCATGGATGGTATGAAAATGACCAGGAAAGTCACCAGGAAAGTAAGGAGAGCCCACAGTGCAAATAAACGTCCCAATATTTCTTTGATGATCTTCATTCGGAATACTGGAAAGTATTGATCTCTTTGAAAATTGAGTTTTTGATCGCAGGCCATTCTTCTTTTAATATGCTGAAAAAAACAGAGTCTCTCCTTCTGTCCAATGGCATTTGCATATGACTGCGCAGGACACCTTCTTCCGTTGCGCCGATCTTTCTTAAGGCCTCCTTGGCTCTTTCATTTAAATTGTCTGTTTTTATTTCCACGCGTTCCCAACCCAATACGTCAAACGCATAGCTAAGCATGCAGAACTTTGCATGAAAGTTTATTCCGGTTCCCTGGAAATGTTTACCCAGCCAGCTCCAGCCAATTTCAATTCTTTTATCATAATAAGAAATACTGCCAAGACTTGTGCTGCCGCAAATTTCGTCGGTTGCTTTTTCCACGATGGTGAATGGGATCCTTCTTCCTTCTTCTCTTTCTTTTAAAGCCATCTCAACCCAACGTTGCAATTCAACGGGATTATTCAGCAAAAAAGTAAAATATCTCCACAATGATGCTTCATTCGCAATGCGTGCAAAAGATGAAATGTCTTCTTGTTGCATAGGTCGCAGAAGAACTTTATCAGTTTCTAATTTCAGATTTGGAGAAATTGTCATGATTGCAAATGTAACTGATTCAGCTTACGGGAAGGGAGATCCGGGAGTGAACTGGATGCTGGATACTGGATACTGGATGCTGGATGTCGGATAATGGAGATTACATATTGCATGTTAGATTTTAGATGCTGGATCCAATCTAGCATCCAGTATCCAGCATCCAGCATCCCTTCTTCTCAAAGCCTCCAATCCACCGGGTCAATCCCATTTTTCATCAGATATTCATTTGCTTTTGAAAAATGCCTGCAACCAAAAAAACCGGCATTTGCAGAGAGCGGTGATGGATGTGGCGCACGAAGGACCAGATGTTTGGTTTCATCGATCAACACTCTTTTCTCCTGTGCAAATTTTCCCCACAATAAGAAAACAACATGTTCTTTTTCTTCAGATATTTTTTTAATAACCGTATCGGTGAAAATGGCCCAGCCAATTTTTGAATGGCTCATGGGTTCGTGAGCACGAACAGTAAGAGAGGCGTTCAATAAAAATACACCTTGTTTTGCCCAATGAGTAAGATTGCCATGATTGGGTATTGGTACACCCAGGTCTTCATTCAGCTCCTTAAAAATATTTATTAATGAAGGCGGAGGAACCACTCCATATTGTACTGAAAAGCAAAGACCATGAGCTTGTCCCGGCCCATGATATGGGTCTTGCCCGAGGATCACCACTTTTACTTTATCAATAGGTGTGGTATCAAAGGCATTGAATATTTGTGAACCGGGTGGATAAATGACCTTATTCTGTGATCTTTCTGTTTTAAGATGTGAAACTATTTGCTGAAAATAGGGTTTGTTGAATTCTTCTCTTAGTATTTCTTTCCAATGAGGTTCTATTTTGACATCCATCAGTTATTTGAGGTTTGAAGGTTTGAAGGTAAATGAAAAAACTTCTCGTTCGTGAGGCTTCGTAATCATATCCCGATTAAATCGAGAGGACGTGCTCTAAAGCAAAGAGCCTAATAGATGTTAAGCTTTGTGATCCGGTCGGAATTAAGAATCTTGTAGTAATTGATTATAAATTCTCCTAGTTACTCTGAAATAGAAAAAGCTGATTTTTAGGCGGTAAAGACCAATGTTTATACAGGCAAAGTAAAGTAAGACTATTTAACCTAGACAAAGGAGTACCTGCAAGAATAGCCATTGTGTTTAGAAAGAATAAACTAAATAAAGAATGATGAAGATCCCATT
>DASTIZ010000522.1:0-2866 GCA_035717045.1 Chitinophagaceae bacterium | reverse complement strand
ATCAAATTAATCATAGGACTAAAGAAAATATTTAAAATTCTTTCGAAGTAATCTGGGTATAAGTATTACGGCGTTGTGAACGTTTACGGACGCCTTTTTTCCAAACAATATGCCCAATGATTGATTTGCATTTTTGATCTTCACAAATAAGTAAAAGGCTATATGAAAAAGTATTTTTGGTTTGGCTTAATTGGTTTATTCTTATTTGAATTAGCCAATGTGTATTTCATTATGCCAATGCCCGGCAGCCAGCAAATGAACAGTGTTGATCTTGCCTACTTTTTACATAAATGGCGTTGGATATTCAGGGGACTCTTTGCGGCGATGATCTTTCTTGGATTGTTTACATCACAATGGAAAAGAAAATGGGTGCTATTCTTCCCGGTCGTAATTCTTGGTGCTGTGATTTATATGACAAATTTTGTAATGGCTGCCGATCATATGTTTTACCAGCCAAAAAAGGTCTTGCTGGTCAAGGCCGCAGGAAACAAGGTTGATTCAAACCGGCTCGTGATTGGCGTCATAAACAATGGAGAGGCAAAAGCATACCCGATACAATTCCTGGGTTATCATCACCAGGTGCAGGATACCGTGGGTGGAAAGCCAGTTCTGGTTACTTATTGCACCGTTTGCCGGACAGGCAGAGTGTTTGAACCGATCGTGAATGGTAAGCATGAAAAGTTCCGGTTAGTGGGTATGGATCATTTTAATGCAATGTTTGAAGATGCAACAACTCATAGCTGGTGGCGACAAGTAAACGGGCAGGCAATAATTGGAAAATTGAAAGGGCAACAATTGCCGGAAATACATAGCACGCAAACTTCATTGAAGGATTGGCTGCAATTGAATCCAAATTCATTTGTAATGCAACCCGATCCAAATTTTATCAAATCGTATGACACTACTTTTAAGTTCGAAAGCGGTGCAAGCAAAAGCAAGTTGACCGGCACCGACAGTCTCTCATGGAAAAATAAATCTTGGGTAATCGGTGTAAGATCAGGCAAAGAAACAAAAGCATATGATTGGAACCGGTTAAAAAAAGAAAGGATCATACACGACAAGCTGGTTTCAACACCCATAGTGATCGTGCTTTCAAAAAATGAAAAAAGCTTCTTTGCGTTTGAAAGGCCATCCGACCAGGCAGTGTTTACCCTGAACCGGGATACATTACTATTCAACGATCGTAAGCTGCGACTGGATGGCAAAGGGATTGATACAACCTTTTCATTAAAGCCATTATACGCTTCACAAGAGTTTTGGCACAGCTGGCGGACTTTCAATCCTGGTACTTTATACTAATTCTGTGTTTCAGTGCATCTGTGGCTAATTCAAGTACCACTGAAACACAGAATCACTGAATCATTATCTTTAAAGTCAATTTCATCAATATGAGAAAGGCTACATTAACTCTTATGCTTGTTTTTCCAGTTACTTTTTTGACGGCACAATTGAAAGTGCAGACGCCGGACCAGGTTTATGGAGAACTCTTTAAGGATGTGCAGATGTCACGCATTTTTCCTGATGGAAAAACGTTTGTGGATTGCCTACCCAAAAGAGATCCAAAGGCCATCGTGAAAGATTATCTCGCAATCAAAAGAAACCCGGCTATAAAATTTTCTTTGGAACTTTTTGTAAAAGAAAATTTTGAAATGCCCCCGGCTCCTCCAGCCATCAATTACGTTCAGCAGGAAAAAGATGTAGTGATGCATATCAAAAATTTATGGGGCGCCTTGCGTCGCGAGCCTGATAAAAAAATTGAAGGGAGTTCGTTACTGCCATTGCCGCATCCATACATTGTTCCGGGTGGCCGGTTTAGAGAGATCTATTATTGGGATTCTTATTTTACCATGCTGGGGTTAAAAGAAAGCGGCCAGGTGGATATGATCGAGAACATGATCAAAAACTTTGCTTATCTCATCGAAATTTATGGACACATTCCAAATGGAAACCGGAGCTATTATATCGGGAGATCGCAACCCCCGTTCTTTGCCGCAATGGTACAATTGCTGGCTTCGATAAAAGGCGACAATATTTATGTCAGTTTTCTCCCTGCGCTCGCCAGAGAATATACATTCTGGATGAATGGCTCTTCTACACTAAAGACCGGGCAGGCTTATCGTCGTGTTGTGAAATTAAAGGATGGAAGTATTCTTAACCGGTACTGGGATGATAGCAATGTACCAAGACAGGAAAGCTGGCGTGAGGATTTTGAAACGGCAAAAAAATCAAAACGAAATGTTATCGAGATGTATAAACATCTTCGTGCCGGCGCTGAAAGCGGAATTGATTTTAGTAACCGCTGGTTTGCTGACGGAAAAAACCTTACTTCGATCCAGGTCACCAATTATATTGCTGTTGACCTCAATGCGCTCCTATTGAATCTTGAAATGACATTAGCAAAAGGTTTTCAAACAGCCGGCAAAGACAGTTTAGCAGGTGAGTACAGGAAAAAAGCTGAGAAACGAAGAGTAGCCATAGACAAGTATTGCTGGAATTCTAGAATGAATTATTACTGTGATTATAATTTCAGGACCCAGAAAATATTGAATGAGATTACCCCTGCCGGAATGTATCCTTTTTGCTTTTTTGAAAGCAAGCCTGATTATTTAAGCTTGCAGGCCAAAAAAGCTTCGGAGGCAGTTAAATCTAAACTATTACAACCCGGTGGGGTTACTACAACATTTAAGAATACGGGTCAGCAATGGGATTCTCCAAATGGTTGGGCGCCTCTGCAATGGATGACAATCTGGGGACTTGATCGTTGTGGTCAAAAAGACCTGGCAAAAGATATTGCTATGCGATGGATGAAATTGAATATCGATGTTTACGATCGAACCGGCAAGCTAATGGAAAAATACAATGTTGT
>DASTIZ010000521.1:0-3705 GCA_035717045.1 Chitinophagaceae bacterium | reverse complement strand
CGTGTTGAATACTCCGGGCATAAAGAATAAAAGCAAAGACGGCTATTATGATTGCTGAAAAAAGTTTCAGTCGCGTCAGGGCATTTGTCTT
This sequence comes from Chitinophagaceae bacterium, assembly GCA_035717045.1. Taxonomy (GTDB): domain Bacteria; phylum Bacteroidota; class Bacteroidia; order Chitinophagales; family Chitinophagaceae; genus VBAS01. Next base: position 3,614 of record DASTIZ010000521.1, on the reverse strand, counting down.
CACGATGGACTCGGATCGGATTCCCTTCGGCTTAATTTCCTGCGGGTGCTTCCTAACTGACTTTTTTTTCTTCATAATTGACTTGAGGTTACATTCTGCGCGTCGTGTACCTGGCATCTAATTTTTGAAAAGTTCAGGATGTTTTTTATTGAAATCCGTTTTGTCCTGGTAAGCTTTTGCTGCAGCAAGAATTGTTGCTTCGTCGAATAAATTGCCGATTAGTGTAATACTTAATGGAGAACCATTCTGATTAAATCCCATCGGCATTACAACCACCGGGTGACCGGTCAGATTGGTAATTGACAATTGCCTCCCCGCAAAAGAAGGAACGATCACCACATCATAATCTTTCATGAATTGATTTATTGCTTTGCAAAGATTATAACGGTAACGATTTGCATTGATGTATTCAACAGCAGGGATAAACCTGGCAGCACGAAAACTATTTGGCCAGAAACCCTTGTCCTGTCTTTCAATTAAATCATCCCGATTTGTTCTGGTCAGTTCATCAAATGCGGCAGCACTCTCGGCGTTGAGGATAATTGAAATGAGATTTACAGGATACACACTCGAATCCGGGAATTCAACAGCTTTTAGATCAGCTCCAAGTGACTTATAAACTTCTAACACTTTTCTTTCCTGCGCATCCGGTGACAGTCTTTTAAAATAATTGTCTGCATAAGCGATCCTTAATTTCTTAAAATTAACGACGCCATCATAGTTGAATTTGTGATCAACAGAACCATTGTCTTTACCATCCGTGCCGTGTATATAATTGAACACAATGGCACAATCTTCAGCGCTGCGGCAGATCGGGCCCGCTTTGTCAAGACTCCAGCAAAGCACCATGGTACCTGAGCGACTGACGGAGCCAAAGGTCGGCCGCAAACCTGTAGCTCCACATCTTGTAGAAGGAGAAACAATCGAACCCAGCGTTTCGGTGCCAATCGTGAATGGCAACAACCCCGCAACGACGGCAGCGGCAGAACCAGCAGACGAGCCACTTGATCCTTGTGTTAAATTCCACGGATTTTTAGTTTCGCCACCAAACCATTTATTATTAAACGCAAGGGCACCTAAAGAAAGTTTTGCACAAAGAACAGCACCGGCATGTCTCAATCTTTTATACACATAGGCATCTTCTTCCACATACTGATCTTTATAGGGCGTGCTGCCCCAGGTTGTCTTATAACCTTTCACGGCAAACAGATCCTTGAGTCCATAAGGAATACCATGCAGCAGACCGCGGTATTTTCCATTCCTGATTTCCTCATCCGCTCTTCTGGCCTGGGCCATGGCCGTATCCTCTGTAAGTGTGATCACGCATTCGAGTGTATCGCCCCACTTTTTTAAGCGATCAATAAAGAACCTGGTAAGCTCAACAGAAGTTATTTGTTTTGATCTGATCAGACCAGCTAATTCGGGTATGGAATAAAATGCAAGACCGGCCTTGTTTTTCGGTAATCGTATGTTGGCAACAAACGGAAGCGACACGGTTTGATTCATCTTTTGTTTGTTCATTCCATACGGAACAGGATTAAAGGCAAAAGGAAAAGGAATGTCATTCGTTGGTAGGGTTTTATGCATTCCTTTATACAATTGGAGGTTGCCGGTTATGTTTCCGATCATTGAATCAGCTTCTGCTTCGGTAAAATCGAGATCATAAAACTTTGCGGCTTCCCGGAGAAAACGAACAGTATCGGCTTTTGTTTGCGCATTGGCAAATAATGAAAAAAGAACCAGCAGCAGGGAAAACAGAAATCTCATAGCAATAATTTTTTCGTACAGTAAGTTAATGAATAAAATCACTAACTTTTCAAATCAAAAACTGACAAATGATAAAGCTTTTGTTTTTTATTTCTGTTTGCGCCATGGTTGTTTCCTGCGATCAAAAGACGGGTGGCGTTGCCAGCACTAACGGCGCAACGGGTGCTGATATTCACTTGTACGAGTATTTCAATTATGGCGATTCAGGTGTGCAAATGGCCGGTATCAAAATGATCCCGATAATAACCCCTGTTGACACGTTTAATGTCTGGACGAAGCGGTTTGGTAATAATCCGCGGATCAAAGTTTTACTGCTGCACGGAGGCCCGGCAGCAACACATCAGTACATGGAAGTTTTTGAAAGCTTTTTTCCGAGACAGGGCTTTGAGTTTTATGAGTATGATCAACTTGGTTGTGGTAATTCCGACAAGCCAACTGACACCAGCCTTTGGGTATTGGAGCGGTTTGTGGAAGAAGTGGAGCAGGTTCGTAAGGCAATCGGCGCTGATTCAACAAATTTTTACATACTTGGCAATTCATGGGGAGGCATCCTGGGAATGCAATACGCATTGAAGTATCAGAATAATATGAAATCGTTGATTGTTGCAAATATGATGGCCAGCTGTCCGGAATATGACAGGTATTCAAAGGAAGTGCTGCAAAAGCAAATGGATTCAAACATTCTGAAAGAAATAAAGGCAATTGAGGCTAGAGGAGATTTTACAAATCCGCGTTATATGGAATTGCTGACGCCTAACTATTATAATCAGCACATCTGTCGCCTGGATCCATGGCCGGAGCCCGTAACCCGTTCGTTCGCTGATATTAACTACACGATATATCAATTGATGCAAGGCCCTTCTGAAATGGGAATTGGCGGCAATCTTGCCACCTGGGATATCAGGAATAGATTGAAGGAAATAAGAATCCCAACATTAATGATCGGAGCCACCCATGACACGATGGATCCAAAAGCAATGGAGGAGCAAAGTAAACTTGTTCAAAAAGGCCGCTACCTGCATTGCCCTGACGGAAGCCATCTTGCCATGTACGATGACCAAAAGGTATTCTTTGATGGCGTGATTAAATTTATCCGTGATGTTGACAGCGGCCAGTTCCAATGATCTTTACCGGGCAGTTTTAACGGCTGTAACGTTATTTTTCTTTTGCATGTTTTGAATGAACCACATGATGGTGAAGCTGGGAATAAAGTCTGTGCCGGGTAAAAGTTCTTCTATGAAGTTTCCAAAACCACCCAAGGCTCCTTTCCAACCACCAAAGGTTTTCATAAAGATCATGGACGAAATGGGTGCCCACAAAACGTCTCCCATCTCCCCAAAAAAAGGAATGGCATACGTAACATAGCCCATGAAGTCCATCAGAATGCAGAAAATAAGCGAAGGTTGTTTTTTCATTTCTTATAAAATTGTTTTGCTTGCTTAATCAAATTTACTGCCGCATTGCCACAGTAGGAAAGTAGAAGAAAAAAATAACAAAACCGTTGCATCTGCTCTAATCAGTCGCTGTGGTGACAATAAATTAGTTTTCCAATTGATATATTCTTTATTTTGGTGCAAACTAATTGCGATGAGAAAACTATTCACTCTCTGTTTGTTTGGATTTACCATGACGGGATTTTCCCAGGCCCATAGTCATGTCATGGGACGCAAACTCAAATTTCCCGATATAGCAGGCTACAAAACGCTGAAATGCGATCTTCATCAGCACACCGTTTTTTCTGATGGTAGCGTATGGCCCGATATCCGCGTGCAGGAGGCATTGATGGACGGCCTTGATGCAATTTCGCTGACCGAACATTTGGAATACCAACCGCACAAAGATGACAT
>DASTIZ010000520.1:0-4298 GCA_035717045.1 Chitinophagaceae bacterium | reverse complement strand
GGCAATGCGTGGTTGTTGATCAAACACCGTGATGAATACGCAAAAGTAATTGATATAACCAAAAAGGATAGATCCGTAATCTCAGGGAAAACACTAAAAGCCGTGGAAAAAACAACTAAAAATATCTGGGGCAGCTCTCCCAGGAAAAAGTCTGCATCAAAAAAAACCCGCCAGGCCAGGATCGAAAAAAAAAAGATAACGACCGTCCGAAGGACTCCTTCCGCAGAAGGTAAAAGAGCGCCGTTCCCGAAATCCTTTAGCCCTATGCTGGCAACCCTGGTTGATAAACCATTTGATGAGCCCGGCTGGATGTATGAAATAAAATGGGATGGATACCGCGCCGTTGCCATGATCAATAAAGGAAAAGTAAATCTCATTTCAAGAAACAATAAATCTTTCAATGAAAAATTTTACCCGGTTGTGGATGCCTTAAAGCAATGGGATATCAATGCGATCATCGATGGGGAAGTAGTAGTATTGAATGAAAAAGGTGTTTCCAATTTCGGGGCATTACAAAACTGGAGGAGTGAAGCGGATGGAGAGCTTTTCTATTATGTATTTGATGTGTTGTGGTTAAATGGATATGATCTTAAACTTTTGCCGTTAACAAAAAGAAAAGAGATATTAAAAGGGCAAATTCCTTTTGAAGGCAATATCCGGCTGAGTGAAAGCTTTGAGACTACGGCCACTGAATTCCTGGAAGCGGCTGCAAAAATGGAGATGGAAGGTATCATGGCAAAAAAAGAAGATAGTATTTATATTGAAGGGGAAAGGACAAAAGAATGGTTAAAGATAAAATCAAACCTCAGACACGAAGTTGTCATTGGAGGGTTTACACAAAATGAAGGGTCGGGCAAAACCTTCAGTTCTCTGTTGGTTGGCGTTTTCGATAATGGGCGTCTTCATTATATGGGAAAGATCGGTACAGGCTTTAATGACAAAACGCAGAAAGAAATAATGGAGAAAATGAAGAAGTTGGTTACCGATAAAGTTCCTTTTTCTGAAGAGCCAGATGTAAACAAGCCCTCACGATTCAGGCCCAATCCGCCAAAAGCAAAGGTGATATGGCTCAAACCTAAGTTGGTTTGTGAGGTTAGTTACACCGAGATCACGTCCGATGGTATCATGCGTCATCCATCGTTTGAGGGATTACGAACCGATAAAAAAGCAAAAGATGTAAGAAAGGAAAAAGCAATCCCGGCTGAAGAAGTAGAGGTAATGGCCGAAAGACCTAAAAGGACGAAATACACAAACCCTTCAACCGATAAGAGTCGAAAGACATTACTGAATCCAACTGAAGAAACGCAGGTAAAAAAGATCAATGGTCACGAGTTGAAGTTTACGAACCTGAGCAAGATCTTTTGGCCGAAAGAAAAATACACGAAACGGGATATGCTTAATTATTATTACCAGGTGGCACCCGTCCTGCTCCCTTATTTAAAAGACAGGCCACAATCAATGAATCGCTACCCGAATGGTATCAATGGAAAAAGCTTTTATCAAAAAGACATCACAGGAAAAGCACCCGGTTGGATAAAGATGGAACCTTACACAACCAGCGAAGGGGAGGATAAGAACTTTTTGGTTCCCGAAAATGAGGCTGCCATTTTATATATGGCAAATGCAGGTGCTATTGAAATGAATCCGTGGAACAGCACTATTCATAAGCCAGATCATCCTGATTGGTGCCTGATCGATCTGGATCCTTCCGACAAGCAAGGTTTTGACATCGTCATTAAAACTGCACACGCAACAAAAGAAGTTTTGGATTCAATGGGTGTCACAGGCTATCCAAAAACCTCCGGCTCTACCGGCATACACGTTTATATACCATTAGGTGCGAAATATACGTATGATCAATGCCAGATGTTTGGAAGGATAATCGCTACACAGGTAAATAATATGTTACCGGAAATCACAAGCATTGAAAGGCTGACAAAAGCCAGGGATCATAAACTCTATGTTGACTTTTTACAGAATCGGTCAAAAGCAACCCTGGCTGCACCCTATTCCGTGAGACCAAAACCTGGCGCACCTGTTTCCATGCCTCTATATTGGGAAGAAGTAAAGAAAGGTTTGAAGATAACCGATTTCAATATTTCAAATGCGATGGATCGGATAAAAAGTGAAGGTGATATATTCAAACCTGTTTTGGGAAAAGGTATTGACCTGAATAAGATATTAAAACAACTGGAAAAATCCGGATAAGTCTTCTTTGCATTAGTTTAGTGGTTTAAACGCATCCATGGATTCAATCACCCATATAGCCCTTGGTGCATGTATGGGCGAAGCTTTTCTCGACAGGAAGCTGGGAAGAAAAGCTTTACTATGGGGTGCATTGGCACAAAGTGCGCCGGATATAGATTTTGTGGCTTCCTTCTGGATGGATACACCCAGTAGTTTATTGGGGCACCGGGGGTTTACTCATTCTTTTTTATTTGTGGCTTTAATCTCGGTATTCCTGGCCCTGATGGCCGAACGCTGGCACCGCCCCCATAATATTACCTTTCGAAGATGGTTGCAGTTTTTTGCCGGTGTCATTTTCATGCATGTTTTTATCGATGCCTTTAATAATTATGGGGTAGGGTGGTTCGAACCGTTTAGTCATGACAGAATTTCGTTTAACGCCATTTACGTGGCTGATCCATTTTTTTCTATATGGCCCGGTCTTGCTCTTGTGTTACTTATTGTTTTGAAGCAAACATCAAGGCAAAGAAGAAAATGGTGGACGATGGGGCTTGTTTTAGGCGGCATCTATCTCTTGTATTGTTTATTCAATAAAGTGATGATCGATCGCGATGTAAAACAAATATTGAAAAAACAAGACATTCAGTATACCCGGTATTTTACGACACCCACTGCATTGCAAAACTGGTTGTGGTACGTAGTAGCCGGTAATGATTCCGGTTATCATATTGGCTACCGTTCAGTTTTTGACAGCAAAAAACAAATCGATTTTGAGTACTTTCCCCGGAATGATAAACTCCTTGATTCGGTGGAAGACACGGAAGGACTTCAAAAGTTAAAACGATTCTCCCAGGAATTTTATACAGCTGAAAAATGGAATGATACCCTTGTATTCAATGACCTCAGGTTTGGGCAAGTCACAGGATGGCAAAATTCTAAGAATAAGTTTGTGTTTCATTATTATTTAAAAGACAGCGCCGACAATACGCTGGTCGTGCAGCGTGGTCGGTTTGAGGGTTGGAACAGGGATGCCTTCAGATCATTGCTCAAACGTATTGGCGGCAATTAGATTTATAAAAACACCACGTCACCAAACACAAACAGACAACGCACTTTGTACAACCATGGTCCCATGAGCGCCGCGTGATCATAATAGCAAAAACTCAATCTTCCTGTCTGAAATAAAAAGTGAAAAGGGTGAGGATCCAATTCACAATCATATAAGATGTTTTTTGCCAAAGCCGTCTGAAAAAATTTGTCGAAGAAATATAATTCTCCCTCGTTATCTGCTGACAATCTTTGGCAATGATGTTATTCATCACTTGCTGGATATAACCGCCAAACGCTTCACTTTTTACATCTAAATTCAACTCGAGACTTGCATAAGCGCTGATGTTATTTACATTAAATGACCCGATGGTTACGGTTTCTGCATCGGCTACACTCATTTTTGCGTGCAATACGGTTCTCTGGTACTCATAAATCTCTATATTTTTTTTCAATAACCAGTCATACAAATATCTTTCGGCGTTTTTAGAAAGCATGACATCGGATTTGCCGGCAAGAATAACTTTTATTTTCACGCCCGTGGCCGAAGCACGGTTCAGTAACTTGCGGTAGGTACGACCCGGTAAGAAATAGCTGGACATGATGATTATCGATTTGTTGGCGTTAGCGAAAAGCAGGCGATATGTATTCCAAACCTCACTTTTCCTTTTTACCCAATCGTTTTGACGAACCCTTACCATTTGTCGCTCCTCCTTCGATATCGAATTACAAAACTCTTCAACATCGTCTTTCCGGATCTTGTCTCTTAATTTTCGTCTTTTTCGCCACATCCGGTTGCAGATCAGATGAAGCTGATAGGACACGTCGCCTTCTGTATATAATGCCACGTCAAACCAGGCCTGTTCGCCGGGGAGATCATTATACCGGTCTCCGATATTTAATCCGCCAACCAACGAATATATTCCATCGACCACAACCACTTTTTGGTGTAAACGCCGACCAAAATAGAAATGCCTGCTTTTTAGAAGGGGTTCAAAGAATTTAAAATGGACCCCGGCTTTTTCGAGGTCATGCCTGAATTCGCCCCTTAACTTTTGCGACGC
>DASTIZ010000519.1:0-11998 GCA_035717045.1 Chitinophagaceae bacterium | reverse complement strand
GACTCCGTTTGGTCTTTTTTATCACCTAGTCCTTTAAGTGCAATAGAAAATACACACATAGGGCGTTCTATGTGATAATCTATGTGTCTTATGTGTTTATGTGGTTCCATTTTTTCAAACTGATACACTACCGACTTTACCATTGATTTCAACCGGCTATCATATTTTGAAAAAAATAGCCTGGGATTGGACATAACTTAATTCAAACTTAAAGCCATGAAAAATATTTTCATTTTTTGTTTATGCATTTCATTTATGTTGTCTTGTCTGGGACAGGACGATCACATTGTTCCGAAAAATGTTTCATCTTCTGTTAAACTAACCGCGGCCGACTGGCAATCTGATCTGAAATTTCTTCAACAAAAAATTCATAAGGAGTATCCTTTTCTCTTTAAAAAAGTGAAAGCTGAAGAGTTTGACGCTGCTGTAGAAAAATTTTATACAGCAATCCCTTCCATGAAAGAGAATGAAGTGCTGGCGGGTTTTGCCCGCATCGTTTCCTTGTTTAAGTATGGGCATACCAATATCGGCTGGCGTGAGTCACCGGTAAAATATCATGTAACTCCTGTTAATTTTTATTGGTTCAGTGACGGTGTTTTTGTTGAGGGCACAGATAAAAAGTATGAAAAAATAGTGGGAGCCAGGCTGGTTAAGGTAGAGGGTATCCCGGTCGAAAAGGCACTCGAAGCAATAAAACCGCTAGTGCCTGCCGAAAACGATCAATACTTTAAAGCATACAGTCTTGATTTTTTAACGATACCCGAGGCATTGCATGCTCAAAAGGTCTCCAAAGAATTGAAAACTACAGTCACTTATACTTTTGAAAAAGATGGAAAAACATTTGATCACACGATCACAGCTATTGAAGCATTTCGTTTGCCGAGGCAATATGGATTTGTAAAAACAGGTAATGACTGGTTAAGTGCAAGAGATCAGTCGGTGACGCCAAACTATTTGAAAGATCTAGACAAGATCTATTATTATGAATACCTGCCCGGATCAAAAACATTATATGTTCGTCAGAGCCAGGTACAGGATGACAAGACAGAAGCCATACCCGCATTTTATAAAAAGGTATTTGACTTTATTGAAAACAATGATGTAGAACGTTTGGTTCTTGATGTTCGCCTGAACGGCGGCGGTAACAATTATAAAAATAAACCCGTTGTGACCGGGATTTTGGGAAGCAAAAAAATAAATCAACCGGGTAAACTTTTTGTGATCATTGGGCGTCGGACATTTTCTGCCTGCCAGAACCTGGTGAATGAATTGCATAATTATACAAATGCAGTATTTGTTGGTGAACCCACTGCCGAGAATATTAATTTCTACGGGGATACGAGGCGGGTAGACTTACCCAAGAGTAAACTCCCTGTTTTTCTTTCGTTTGCCTGGTGGCAGGATAAACCACAATGGGAGAATGAGGATTGGCTTGCGCCGCAATTAGCGGTTGATCTGAGCTTCGCGGATTATAAGAACAATAAAGATCCAATGCTTGAAACCTGTCTTAATTTTTCCGATAAAGATCTGGTTCTGGATCCTATGCGGCATTTAAGAGATCTATTCAGCGCCGGCAAGCTTGACCAGGTGGAATCAGAAGCAAAGAAAATGGTTGCTGATCCGAAATACCGGTATGTAAATTTTGAACAAAAGATCAACCAGGCAGGATACGATCTGTTGAATTCAAAACAATTGGATGCTGCATTATATGTTTTTGAACTCAATACAAAGCTTTATCCGAAATCAGCCAACACCTGGGATAGTTTTGCCGAAGCCAACTGGAAAGCCAACAAAACTGAAAAAGCAATTGAATATTACAATAAGGCAATAGCGTTAGATCCAAATGGTGTGACGGGTGATAATTCCAGACGAATGCTTGAGGAGATCAAAAAAACAAAGGCGTTCTGAAATACATAAACGCCTGATTCAAAAGGAAGGGTTGTTTGTTTCCAGACAACCTTTTCAACTTTTCCATTCACTACTTGCCAGCACTACAGAGGTCTCAACCTGTCTTTCAGGGATCGACCAATATTTTTTGAGCAGACTATTTGTTTCTGGCCGGGATAGTAAACGAAAACCATGCTTTTGATAAAAATCAATGGCCCAACCGGCAGCAGCCCACGTGCCAATTAATACGGGCGTTTCAGCAATTGAAGCAAGGTGCTCAAGCAGCTTGCTGCCAATTCCTTTATTTCTATATACAGATCTTACATAAGCATGGCGAATAAGTGTAACGTCATCTTTGTACTGGATGCCCATTACACCCATCATTTCACCGTTTTCTTTCCAGCACCAGAATTGAACGCCTTCATCAATCTGTTTTTGCAATTCATCTTCGGTCATATAAGGTTCCTTCCACTGGTCTGCAGGAATAATTCCCTTGTATGCCAGTGCGGCATCATTGATAATGTCGCAAATATCCTTAAGATCGGTTTGTTCACATTTGAAGATCATGAATCCGGCTTTAATTCAGATTACAAGATATAAAATCTTTAAGCACCAGGAATCAAGTTCCAGGCTCCTAACCTATCTGCTGGCAGGCAGGTAAATACAGATCAGGAAAAGCAATGGGGCCACTTCGTTGAATTGACGTTTGGCGCCTATTTGGAACTTGTTTTTTGTAATTTGGAATTTTATTTAGTGATTACCTTCGTAATCAAAATGGAATTGAATGAGAAAAACCCTGGTTCTATTCATAAGCTTCCTCACAATTTCTTTCACATCTTTTGCCTGGTGGGGGCAAACGGGGCATCGCATAGTTGGAGAAATCGCGGATATCTATTTAAATAATAAAGCAAGACAAGCGATTCGTCAGATATTGGGTAATGAATCAATGGCGATTACAAGTAACTGGGCGGATTTTATTAAATCTGATACCAGTTTCAATTATTTGAATCCCTGGCATTACATCAACGTAAAACAAGGCTTAACACAAGCTGAGTTTAATCAGGTATTGGCTAAAGACACCGTTGCTGATGCATACACTAAACTTAATTTCCTGATCGCTGAGTTAAAGAACAGGCAATTACCGCCTGATAAGAAGAAGATGTACCTGCGGCTGCTTATTCATATTGTCGGTGATATTCATCAACCACTGCATGTGGGCAGATTTGAGGATCTTGGAGGCAACCGGGTGAGAGTCTTGTGGTTTGGCGATTCAACGAACCTACATAGCGTCTGGGATGATAAAATGATCGAATCACAGGACCTGAGCTACACTGAATATGTAAAAGCGATCAATCACAGTACAAAAGATCAACGTTTACAATGGCAGCAGCAAACAATGAATCAATGGTTTTATGAATCTTACCAATTGGCAGGTGAAGTTTACAGCAGTGTCACTCAGCCGTTTCAGCGACTCAGTTTTCGGTATAATTATGACCATATCGGAATGCTGAACAACCAATTATTAAAAGGCGGTATACGACTGGCGGGTTTGTTGAATACTATTTTTGGGTAGATGAGGAATATTACCGGTATTGTCTCTGTCTTTTTCGTACCGGGATATTCCAGAAATTTACTTCGCGTTCGTGGTAAGGATCGTTGGGCGTTGTTAATGCATACCACACACATTTTATTGCAAGGCGTATGGCCCTGATTAAGTAAGGTAATTTTTTTCTTCGCATAGGATTTAGTTTACGCCTGCAAATTAAATCAGTCATAAATTCTCCCAATACCACTTTAGTGGTACTTGCTGTTAAAGTTTTTCTAAAGGCAGAACTTGAGACGTGAGACGTGAGAAGAGATTGGGTTTGTAAATTATCATACTGATCCGGAGAGGGGACCTGTTTGTAAGAAAACATAAAAAACACCCTGTAGATCAATTAAAACAAACAGAAAATCATCACATTACCCTTTGTATCTTAGTTTTTGATTAAAGAATTCTGATGACCGGGAATCAATTTTGGGATTTTATGATGGGGATGTCGAGGGCGATCATGCGCATTATAGTTGAGATCATTCACCGGCTTTTGATCAATATATTTGATACCTTATTCGGTTTTGTGAAATGGCCTGAAAAGAAATTACGCATCAAGGTATTACTCTTAAAAACCCCGCATCCTGATCCGGATATATTACCCCATGATATTAATACTGCGATCAATTATGCAAAAGAAGTTTTCAGGAAGAATTTCAATGTTAAGATAATACCCGTTCAGAACACGGAATCATTCGCCGAAACATTGGATTCAATTCCACCTTATGAAGTACTACATACAAAGGGAGGCACGGGTGCGTTAACTGAAGAATTCAAAGCAGCCGGGAATTTTTTTGCAGCATATTTAAGGGCTCCGATCTATCCCGTAACGGTCTACGTGGTTATGAGTATCAAAGGCGCCACCGGCTGCTCACTTGGGCCCCTGACCGATTATGTAACATTGGATCATGGCGCAGCAAGAGAAACATCCATTCTCGCACATGAACTTGCTCATGCATGCGGGCTCTGGCATTTACAGGATAAGGAGAATTTGCTTTGGAATAGAAAAAACAGGGGAGATAAAACAAACTGGTGGCAAAAAAATATATGTCGCAGCTCAAGACATGTTACCTATTGGTAGGAAGGATCTGCTTAAGTATGACTTCAAGTTTCTTTTTGTCAGCGGCATATTTTTGCAAGTCAATGATCTCAACCTTTCTGAATTCAATAGGATGGCTTTCGCTTTGCAGGGCGATATACCCCTCTTTCAATAACATACCATCTTTTTTAATTGCTGCATCATAGTTGCTCACATTGCCGCCACCGATCTGTGGTTTTGTATATTCAATCACCACCTTTTTATTGATGATATGTTTAACGATGGAATCGCCCAGCACCAGCAACTCAACTCTGACCCATTGGTCGCCATGATAGGTTTGGGAGCTTGAATTGGTGCAATGGGTGGTAAACAGTTCTCCATTCATATAAACATTGGTACCAGGTGTACAAAGATTGGCTGTAGTTCGTGGATCCTTGCCATTGCCACCAAGGAATTGCGCTTCCAGGCAGATGGGGAAATCCTGGTCTTTCAACATGGTTTCCGGCGCCTGGCAATGCAGCATCACACCGCTATTACGGAGAGCCCAGCCCGGACCATTCTTACATTGTTCCCCGGTAAATCTGTATTCTATGCCGAGCAGGTAATAAGAAAACTTCTCTTTGTGAAAGATATGACCAAATTTTCCGTCGAAAGATGGATATTCATCGTATTTCACTTTCATCACGCCATTTTCTACGATGAATGTGTTTGCATAATTATCATTCAGGGCGTAGCCGGTTATCTTCGGTTTCCAGTCTTTGAGGTCTTTGCCATTGAAGAGTGGCTTCCAGCGCGGAGTCTCTTGCTCTTCTGAAGAATGATTGCCGCAAAATAGAAACAGAAAGCAAAATGGGATGAATAGACGCATCACCAAATTTAACCACTTTATCATCTACTGAATGCCTGCATCAACAATTTGTTTGGAGGATGTTACTCTTTTTTAGTGCCTCAGCAGCTATTTTTTGCCTCCCGGTACCTATCGGGAGTGACAGGGAAGCACAGAATATTAATATTGGTATCGTTGATCAGAATTTGATAATGGGCATAACCATTTTGTCGATTCCATCGGAATTTTATTTAAATTCATTTCTGTATTTATATGAACCGGCGTAAAGCTCTGAGAACCCTTGCCATTGTTTCAGGTGGCGTTATTACACTGCCTCATTGGGTAATAAGTTGCGGCCTAAGTGATAGTACTGTCCATCATACTTCTTTCTCAATGATGGAACAGAATATCCTTGCAAGCGTTACCGATACGATCATTCCTGCCGGGAACTCCATTGGCGCCCTATCAGTCGGGGTCGATAAATTCTTACAAAAACTGATCGACGATTGTTATCAAAAAGAAATCGGGGATAACGTAAGAACCCAATTGAAAAGTTTAGATCAATCAGCAAAGACTGCACATAAGAAATCTTTTACGGGCTGCACGCAAAAACAAAGAGAGACGTTACTTTTAAAGCTTGCTGCTTCAGTAAACAAATCAGAAAAAGATTTCTTTGATCTCGTAAAATCAGAAACAATAAGAGGATTCAACACGTCTCAAAAAGTAATGACAGAATATCTCGGCTACAAAGTTGTACCGGGACATTATTATGGTTGTGTTGATCTGAATTCACCCAATCATGCCTGATGATAAAAGAACATATGACGCGATAGTTATTGGTTCAGGAGCAACCGGCGGTTGGGCTGCAAAAGAACTTTGTGATAAAGGGCTAACAACGCTGATGCTTGAACGGGGCCGGAATGTTGAGCATGTAAAAGATTACCCTACGGCATCAAAAGGGCCATGGGAATTTGAACATCGTGGTACCGTTTCAATCGAGGCTGCAAAAAATTTGCAGGGAGCAAGAAATCTTCGTGAAGAAACGTTGCATTGGGCTTTGAAGGATGATGAGCAACCTTTTATCCAGGAAAAGCCTTTTCGCTGGGTTCGTGGTTATCATGTCGGTGGTAAATCGTTGCTATGGGCGAGACAAACGCAGCGCTGGAGTGATTATGATTTTGAAGGACCCGCAAGAGATGGTTTTGCCATTGACTGGCCGATTCGGTACAAGGACCTGGAGCCCTGGTATGCACACGTTGAAAAGTTTGCAGGTATTGCGGGTAAGAAAGATGGTTTACCTGAATTGCCGGATAGTGAGGTAATGCAACCTTTTGAGATGAGCTGCATCGAACAATATTTTAAAGAAAGTTTGCAAAAGAATTTTCCGGATCGTCATCTCATTCATGCACGGTGTGCGCACCTGAGCGATCCGCAACCAATACATGTAGAACAGGGGAGAAGCAAATGCCAGAACCAAACGATGTGTAATCGTGGGTGCGTATATGGTGCTTATTTTAGCAGCAATGCCTCAACCATTCCCTGGGCATTAAAAACAGGTAAGCTGACCATACGACCACATTCGGTTGTTCATTCGATCATTTATGATGAAGGGAAAGAAAAAGCAACCGGTGTTCGGATCATTGATGGCAATACCCGAGAAATGATCCAGTACTATGCTCACGTGATTTTCGTAAATGCCTCGGCGCTCAATAGTAATGCAATTCTCCTTAACTCAACGTCAAACCGTTTTCCAAACGGGTTGGGAAATGACAATGGATTGCTCGGAAAATATATTTCATGGCATAATTACCGTGGCAAAGCGAATGCGACCTATGAAGGTTTTAAGGACAAGAAGACCGATGGCCGGAGTCCAACCTACAGTTACGTGCCCCGCTTCAGAAATGTTTTCAAACAGGAAATGAATTTTCAAAGGGGATATGCTGCGGGGATAGCCGGAGGCAGAAGTATGTTTTCAAACACCGATATGATTGGGGACCAGCTAAGGGAAAATCTGTTAAAGCCTGACCTGGCCAATTGGTATATTGCAAGCTGGATGATGGGTGAATGTGTCCCGGTGGAAAAAAATCATGTTCGTTTAAGCAAGGACCAGGAGGACAAATATGGCATTCCTCAACTCATCGTATCCTGCGAATGGGATGAGAATGATAACAAAATGGTGGCCGACTATATGGAGCAAATGCAATTGATGTTTGAAAAAGCAGGATTCATCAACATAAAAACAGAAGATACTAAATCACCGCCGGGAGCCGATATACACGAAATGGGTGGCGTTCGCATGGGTCTTGATCCAACCAAATCTTTATTGAATAAATGGAACCAGCTTCACCATTGCAAAAACGTTTTTGTTACTGATGGGGCTTGCATGACATCAACGGGTACGCAAAACCCTACTTTAACATATATGGCGATCACAGCAAGAGCGGCGAATTATGCGGTCGATGAATTGAAAAGAGGGAACATTTAACCCCTGTCCCCTAAAGGGAACCTGGATCGCGAAAACTGAAACTTAATTGAAATTATCTTAAAGCCAAAAATCAAAATGAAAAAAATTGCATTACTTTTTATGATAGCTGCTTCATTTGCGGATGCAGCTCTTGCCCAGAAACCGTTGTATACTGCTCCGCTTGGCATTCAAACCTATACCTTCCGCAGGAGTATTGGCAGGGATCCCGCCAAAGTATTAGATACTATAAAAATGATGGGCTTTACTGAAATTGAAGGCGGGGGAGGAAGAATGCACCCGGCTGACTTTAAAAAATTATGTGACGAAAGAGGTCTCACCATTCCTTCAACCGGTGCCGGCTATGATGAACTGAATAATAAAATCGATTCCGTCATCTGGAGAGCAAAAATATTGGGAGCCAAATATATCATGTGTGCATGGATACCACATCAAAATAATGTCTTCACTTTCGAAGATGCAAAAAAAGCTGCGGAGGATTTTAACCGGGCAGGGAAAATTTTAAAGGAGAACGGGCTGACCTTTTGTTATCATGCTCATGGTTACGAATTTCAACCTTATGAAGAAGGAACGTTGCTAGACTATCTTGTTAAGAACACAAACCCCGATTACGTCTCTTTTCAGATGGATATTTTCTGGATCCATTTTGGGGGCGACGACCCCGTTGGGT
Source organism: Chitinophagaceae bacterium (assembly GCA_035717045.1). Lineage (GTDB taxonomy): Bacteria > Bacteroidota > Bacteroidia > Chitinophagales > Chitinophagaceae > VBAS01. The sequence continues at coordinate 3,503 of DASTIZ010000519.1, read as the reverse complement.
TGCTTAAAAAATATGGAAACCGTTGGAAATTGATGCATGTGAAGGATATGAGAAAAGGAACCAAAAAAGATCTGACCGGTCTTACCTCGGTTGAAAATGATGTTACTGTAGGAACAGGTGAACTGGATATTCCTGCCATATTAAAAGAAGCAAAACGGATCGGCATCAAGCATTATTTTATTGAAGATGAAAGCAGCAGCATAACTACACAGGTGCCGGCCAGTGTAGCCTATTTAAAAAGTTTGAAAGAATGAACATTAAAGAAAAATCAGTCCAGTGAACCGTCAAGTCTTTTGTATAGCCTGCCCGGGTACTTGCCATAGGGTCGTTTCAAATTGTATTGTTGCCCGGCGAAATCCCATGCGGACTGAAAACAGTATGTGGAACTTACAGTAAAAAGCGGTTACAATGCGTCATATATCACTAACAGTTATTTTTTTCTTCGCTCTTAAAGTTTCGGCTCAAACAAGACAACCGGTATTGGTTACAGACATGCTGAAGATAAAAACAATAAGCAGTGTAACACTCACCGAAGACGGAAGGAAAGCGGCTCTTGTTGTTACTTCGATAGAGCCCGAATCAGACAGCGCCAAATGGGAATACAAATACACTACCCAACTTTGGATGATATCAACAGAAAGTGGTGCAATACCGGTTCAGCTAACCTTTAGTAAGGAGGGGGCCTCACAACCTGCATGGAACCCGGATGGAACAAGATTAGCTTTTGTAAGAACCGTTGAGGGACGTCCACAGATTTTTGTTTTATCGCTAAGTGGCGGCGAAGCACTCCAGCTTACAAAATTTAAGTATGGAGCGTCATTACCAAGGTGGAGTCCTGATGGAAAACAAATTGCATTTGCTGCATCACTAAGACCCCGCGATCTTATGAGTGATTCTATCATTAACCCGGGTAAGAAAGTCCCTGTATGGTCTATGGAAAAGCCAGGCTTTAATAAGAACGAACAATTAAGATCATCTACTGCAAAACCAAATCCGAATGGGAACATAAATGAAGTACGAGCCTACCTGGAAATGAATACTAATGACAGGAAAGCAACAGTACTCAATAATCTAAATTTCCAAAACGAAACGGATATTTCTGCGGAAATAAATTTCAATCATTTCTTCATTATCGATGCTCAGCCGAATGCTTTGCCTGTTGCAGTTACCCGGGGGTTTTATCGCTTCAATAATTTGCAGTTTACCCCGGATGGAAAGCAATTTATTTTCAATGCGGATATAGATTCTATCGAACATCCCGACCGGTCGCAGGAATCTGAGATCTTTATCGCAAATAGAGACGGCAGCAATTTAAAAATGCTGCTTGGTAAAAAAGGTATTATCTATAACAATGTATTATTATCGAATGATGGAAAATGGATTGCTTTTCAGTATAGCAAAACCAATTATGTTTCAGTTCCAACCCTCGCCCTGATGCCAGTCAGCGGTACTGAAAAGGACATTATTAATATCCAGTTTGACAGGAACGTCGGTAACGCAGTATGGAGCAAAGACGATCAAAGTATTTATTTCACCGCGCAAAGCAATGGCGGCGCCCCACTATACAAGCTCGATGTAAAATCAAAACAAATCAAACAACTTACTGATTTCAGCTCGGGCGTATTGAGTTTTGATGTTATTAACGATAAGTTGATTTATGTTAAAACAGAAGTGATAAATCCTAATGAGCTTTATTTGGCAGATGCAAATGTTATCAATTCAAATAAGCTAACAAGCTTTAATGATGGCTGGCTAAAACAAAAACAAATTTCATTGCCGGAAAAACATACATTCACCAATACGCTGGGACAACCAATTGAGTTCTGGGTGATGAAACCGATCGGGTATCAGGCCGACAAAAAATATCCTTTGCTGTTAGAGATTCATGGTGGTCCGTCTGCAATGTGGGGACCCGGTGAATTAAGCATGTGGCACGAATATCAATATTTCTGTGGTAAAGGATATGGCGTTGTTTACTGCAATCCCCGTGGCAGTGGAGGTTATGGAGAAAACTTTTTAAGAAGCAATATCAGGGATTGGGGGGCCGGGCCGGCAAGTGATGTATTGACATCTTTGGATAGAGCTGTTGCTGAAGGCAGGGTCGACACATCAAAACTAATGGTCACGGGTGGTTCATATGCCGGTTATCTTGTTGCATGGATCATTGGACATGATAAACGATTCAAAGCAGCGTGTTCACAACGGGGCGTATATGATCTCTCTACATTTTTTGGAGAAGGAAATGCCTGGAGACTGGTGCCAAATTATTTTGGAGGGTATCCATGGGAAGCTGAAGCCAAAGCAATCCTGCAAAGAGAATCTCCAATTACGTATGTCCAAAACATCACGACACCATATATAATTTTTCATGGAGATAATGACCGGCGTACGGGTTTCGTAGAAGGAGAGATGTTGTATCGTAGTTTAAAAGTATTGGGCCGACCTGTTGAGTATGTTCGTCACCCGAATGCATCACATGAAATCACACGTAGCGGTAATAATCGTCAACGGATCGATCAAATGCTTCGCACCTGGGAATTTTTTGAAAGATGGATCAATCCTGCGTTTTAGATTAGCAGTTCAAATTAAGCAAGGCATAAATTATCAATTCCTCCTTTGTTGCCAATGGTTGTACAAGACAAGTTTAAAAGAATGGACATCAAAGGGAAAACAGATCCAGTGACCCGTCAAGTCTTAATTTGTATAGCTCAAGCTGGTCTTTTTGTTTTTTATCGATCATGATCTGCAGCGCCGGTATATAGTTGATAATGTTGAACAGCGTTAGGGAGTAAGCATTCTTTCTAAATTCTTCAACATCGGGCCCATACCCTTCCAAAAATTGCTGCTTGGCATCTATGGAAAGGTCATGCAAAGCAATAGAAAAATCCCAGTACGGGGCACAATTGGAAGAGCAATGTTCCCAATCGATCAGTGCTTTTATTTCTCCTGCTTCATCTACAATAACATTTTTTAACCGGAGATCGCAATGATTCAGGGTTGGCGGGATCTTCCATTTTTTTACCCTCTCAAATTCTGAAGTGAGTTTTTTAATTTTCTTGGTTTTCATCAATTCATGTTTGTCAAGAAATTTCAAACCTTCGGTTACCCTCAATTCTTCGTTCAAAAACTCAACCCACGTTTTTTTCTTTGACAATTTGTTTTTTGACCAATCGAATACGGAACCAAAGCTTTCAGTCGGAATAGAATGAATCTTGCGGGCATACTTGCCGAGCTTGCTCAGGATTTTTAGCCTGTCAGGATGATGAATGGCTTCGGTGCCCTCTGCTTTTTCCTGCAGCATATACGGAATATCAATGATGCCGTTTCCTACTTCTAGAATCTCGGGTACGGGTACACCAGCCTGCGATGCTTTGTAAGTGGCCCATTGTTCCTTCATGTAATCGTGGATCTTTGAACCCGAAGTAGCAATACGTACGATATAATTACCTTTTGTCGTAGATACGTCGAAAACGAAATTTGTCTTACCCGCTGGTTTGAATTCA
>DASTIZ010000518.1:0-19340 GCA_035717045.1 Chitinophagaceae bacterium | reverse complement strand
CGAATTCAATACATGGGTATCATCATTGGTATTGTTGTATTGTTTGTCTCATTGGTCATGATGGGCTGGTTCAAAGTGTCTGCCAGTACGATCCGGGCAATCGGTTTCTTCTCCTTCCTTATATTTTTTGAATTTATTTTTCTTGTTTTTAAAAAGAATATCAATGGCCTGACGCAGGGTGTTCCATTATACGACCTGGCTTTTATGATCGCATTGGCAGCCATACTGGTGCCTTTACACCATTGGCTGGAGCATAAGGTCATCCATTTTCTTACGTCACATCACATGTTGAAGTTGCGACGGGTGTTTTCAAGAAAAGAAGAAGGGAATTCTTAAATACATTTGTAAAAAAATTGCCGTGATAATTATTGATAATAAGCAGATCAGCGATGATGTGGTGGAAGCGCAGTTCGTTTGTGATCTGGCTAAATGTAAAGGTGGATGTTGTGAAGACGGCGACGCAGGGGCACCTTTGGATAAGGTGGAATTACCGATCATAGTTGAAATGTATGACAAGATCAAACCTTATCTTTCTCAAACTTCAATAAATGAAGTGGAAAGACAAGGACATTATATTTACACCCGGGAATTTGGCTGGGTGACACCAACCATTGAAAGCGACAAAGAAATATGCGTGTATGCAACCCGGCAAAAGGATGGAATGATCAAATGTGCATTTGAGCAGGCTTACTACGACGGTGTTATCGCCTGGAAAAAGCCGGTTAGCTGTCACTTGTACCCGATCACTGTCAAGAAAGGAAAATATGGTGATTATGAAAGGATAAATTATGAACCCAGAGAAAACCTTTGCAATCCTGCCTGTGCGCTGGGGAAAAAATTAAGAGTGCCTGTTTATGAGTTTTTGAGAGAACCCCTGGTCAGAAGATACGGCCAGGATTTCTATGATGCTTTGCAAAAAGTTGCCAGGGAGAAGCATCAGGAAGAGACGAAATGATCGTGTGAAGAAGCCGGGTACATTCTCAACACACATTGATAAAGTCAAAAAGATATTTGGGACAGAAGATTGTCATTGGTGATAGGTGAAGCTTTACAACAGTTGGATCACTTCAACCAGGATGCTGAAATGAGTTAACTCTTGGAGAGTGATGAATACTATGAAAAATGGGTTGATTGAATCAAGCGGAATTTTAAAAAGGGCAATTGAAATTCCTTCGTTAAATTGTGTTACCCTGATTTCCGATATGACCCATAAAATCTTGAAAATCCTGGTTCATGCCCGATCACTCTGAATCATTCATTGCTAATAGCCGTGCTAAAGCGACCGACAAAGAACATCGGCGGAAGATCAATTTTAATATTGGGCGGTATAATGCCGTTGTGCCGGTTGGCAAAACCCAATTCGGGAATGTGAACCTGGCAAGAGAAAAGGCAAAGAATACTAAATGGAAAGCGATAGAGAATTTGGATAAGATGCTGGAGAGCTTCGAAGCAAAGATCAGCAGGCGCGGAGCAGAGGTAATTTGGGCAGAGGATGCGCAGCAGGCATTGGAAGCAATCGGAAACATTTGCGCAGAAAAGAACTGTAAGACCCTGGTGAAGAGCAAGAGCATGGTCACAGAAGAGATCCACCTTAATAAATTTCTGGCAGAGAAAGGAATCGAAAGCATCGAAACCGATCTTGGAGAATATATCCAGCAATTGGATGGTGAGCCGCCTTACCACATAGTTACTCCTGCCATGCACAAGAGCAAAGAAGACGTCGCTAAGCTATTCGCAGAGAAATTAGGGACTGATCCGGCACTTACACCAGGACAGCTTACCCAGGTTGCAAGGCAAGTATTAAGAAAAAAATATGCGGAAGCAGAAGTAGGAATAACCGGTGCTAACTTTCTGATTGCCGACATTGGTGCCATTGCGATCACAGAAAATGAAGGCAATGCCAGATTAAGTTGTGGAATGCCTGAAACCCATATTGTTGTAGCAGGAATCGAAAAAGTCATTCCTTCACTCTTTGACCTTTCTTTGTTCTGGCCGCTGCTGGCAACGTATGGCACGGGACAACGGGTGACAGTTTACAATACAATCGTAACGGGACCGCGCCAGGAGAATGAAAAAGATGGCCCCGGGGAAATGTATGTGATCCTGCTTGATAACGGGAGAACAAACATCCTTGCCAATGAAAAAGCAAGAGAAAGTTTGTATTGCATCCGTTGTGGTGCCTGTTTGAATGCCTGTCCTGTTTATAAAAATATCGGTGGCCATAGTTATGAAACAACATACAGCGGCCCGATTGGTTCGGTGATCACGCCTCACTTAAAACCAATGGATGAATGGAAACATTTAAGTTATGCCTCATCACTTTGCGGTAATTGCACGGAGGTTTGTGCGGTAAAGATCAACCTTCATGAATTATTATTGGAGAATCGTCATGAAGCAGTTGATGAAGGCTACAGCAGTTTTTCAGAACGGACCGGATGGAAACTTTGGAAACGAGCGATGCTTAACCGTAGCCTGATGAATATCGGAAATGCCAACGTAAAGAACTGGGTTGTAAACAGCCTGCTAAAAGGATGGAAAGAGCATCGCAGTGAAATGATATTTCCTAAAAAATCATTCAATCAACTCTGGAAGGAGAAATACGGAAACAGATAGTTATCTTCGAAAAGGTGATTGTTTACGCAAATAGAATTACTCCGCGTCTTCAATATGTTGCCGATTTTATTGGCAAGCAAATTACGGGCGGGCCATTTCAATTAACCGATGATGCGTTTTATTTCAATGATTATAATGGCCCAAAGATCAATTATGGTTATGAAACCATTTCAAACGACGAATTATTGATCGTAAATTATCCATTGCTGTTTGAAGAATCGATCAAAAAACAAAATATCTCTTGTTTCAGGATAAATGGTGGTAAAGCATTTTTTAAATCGGAGGGTGACTATCCCTTTGATATTTTTGCCGCTGTTTTTTATTTGCTAAGTCGCTACGAAGAATACCTGCCCCATGAAAAAGATGAATACGGAAGGTATGCTCATGAGAATTCGGTAGCCTTTCGGGAAGGCTTTTTGAATATTCCATTGGTGAATATCTGGATTGAAGATTTTAGAAAAGCATTGAAGGAAAAATTCTCAATGCTCAATCCCGGTAGCAGCCGGGATCAATATTCAACGTTCAATTTTTTACCGACCTATGATATTGATGAGGCGTATGCTTTTAAGCATAAGAGCCTGGCAAGGACAATGGGCGGCATGGTTAAATCGATCGTTAATGGCGAATGGTCAATGGTGAATGAAAGAATAAAAGTGCTGCGAAATAAAAAAGAAGATCCTTATGACGTATATCAATGGATGGATAAGCTGCATGATCAAAAGAGTTTAAAACCCATATACTTTTTTCATGTGGCGGAAAAAAAAGGTAAATATGATAAGAATATAGAACCCTCACATCCTGTGATTCAGCAATTGATAAAACAACATGCAGCAAAATACCAACTGGGTATTCATCCCTCGTGGGCAAGTGGCGATGACAAAGACCTGCTTGCAGAAGAAATTAATACTCTTGAATCGGCGTCCGGGCAAAAGATAAGGGCTTCAAGACAACATTACATCCGTTTTACATTGCCACATACTTTCAGGAGACTGATCAGCGTGGGTATAACTGATGATTATTCGATGGGTTATGGCAGTATCAATGGCTTTCGTGCCTCCGTGGCATCACCATTTTATTGGTATGATCTGAAACAGGAAAAGCAAACAAATTTACGGCTTCATCCTTTTTGCTTTATGGAAGCAAATTCATTCTTTGAACAAAAAGTTTTGCCCCAAAGAGCATATGAGGAAATGATGCATTATTATAATGCGGTGAAGGCTGTGAATGGAATATTGATCACAATATGGCACAACAGCTTCCTGGGCGACTACCGATCATTTGCGGGATGGAAAGATATTTATGAGGAATTCGTTAGTGCCGTCAATGGGCAAAGGTGAATTGTCAATGCCCTTGTCCATTTGTAGTAGGAGCGATATTTGAGTGTTACGCCAAACTGAACAACTACCACTTCAACTTTAGAATAATTCCAAATTAATGAAGAGAGTTTATATCTAAGTTCCCCCTCCGGGGTACAGGGGGCCTCACATTCCTTCCGTTTCGGGTTGCTCCACAGTATTGATCTTGTAAGCCCTGTTCACCAAATAGACTCCCAGCAAAGTCACCATACCGCCTATGGCAAGATATATTGTGAGCTTTTCATCAAACACAATAGAGCCAAGTACAACTGCTACTATTGGATTAATGTACGCATAAATAGAAGCCTGTTCGGTTGGGAGATTTTGCAGTGCATACAAATAACAAACAAATGCGATCAGGGAACCGAAGATGACAAGGTAGGCGATCGCCGCCCAGCATTGCCATGGAATAGCGGTGATAGGAATAGCCCGGCCCGATACTGATGAAAAACTATACAACACGATCCCGCTGATCACCATTTGAAGTCCAAGACCAAAATAGGGATTAAAATGAACCGCCTGCCGCTTGGTGTACAACGTGGAGATGGCCCAGGTCCATGTCGCAATGATTGAAAAGAGGATACCTATCTGGAATTTTGGATCAAGAAATTCATACAGATGATCATAAAAGATTATGCATACCCCGGCAAACCCAAGTATCAAACCCGTGATCGCCATGGCAGGCATCCTCGTTTTCGATGAAAACAAGCCGATCACGACCAACCATAAAGGGAAGATGGCGCCAATGATGGAACCAAGACCTGCAGAAATCTTGTACTGTAATGCCAGCGTGCTAAGGCCATTGCTGATCATAAAATTCAAAAAGCTTAACACGATGACCGGAATCCACTCTTTTCCTTTTGGCAATGCCGCTTTCCTGAAAAGAAAAAAGCCAACATAACAAATGCCACCGAGGAATTGCCTGATCCCGGCCATCTGCAATCCATCAGGAACATAGTTCACGCCTTGTTTGCTGGCAAGCCATGTGGTACCCCAGAGTATGCAAACAACAATGAGTGCGAAAATTGCTTTGGCTCTTGTTCCTTTTTTCCGAATCGTCAAAGGATTCAATGCCGATAAGCTTTTTAAAGCTTCGGAGGATTGTGATAAGGTCTTATTGATATCAAAGAAGGACATGAATAATTATGTACTTAGCTTTTGTACTACTATTAAGCTTGAGTTGCGTCGCACTCTTGTACTGCATCAATTCTATTCAGCTATTCGTGAAATGTCAAACGTGAGACGTGAAAGTGAGTGTAACTAACACATCTCACGTCTCGCGTTTGACGTCTCACGTTTCACTAGTGTTTAAAATGTCTCATCCCCGTCATCACCATCGCCAGTTTATTTTCTACACAATAATCAATTGATTCTTTGTCGCGGATGGATCCTCCGGGCTGGATGAATGCCTCAATGCCGGCTTCATGACTCATCTTTACGCAATCATTAAAAGGAAAGAATGCATCGCTCGCCAATACCGCACCGTGAAGATCGAATTTGAATTGCTTTGCTTTTTCAATGGACTGCCGCAGTGAATCAATACGACTTGTCTGGCCGCACCCTTTGCCAATAAGTTGTTGGTTTTTCACTAATGCAATTGCATTTGATTTCAGATGTTTGCAAACAAGATTCGCGAACCTCAGATCATCTTTTTCAGCATCGGTTGTTTCTCTTCCACCAACTTCTTTCCATTCTGCATAATTTCCTTCATCTACACCTTGTATTAAAACACCATTTAATAACGAACGGTACATTTCTGACCTCCGACTTCCGTCCCGATAGCTATCTGGATCTGACTTCTGCCTTAATAAGATCCTGTTCTTTTTAGACTTCAGTACATTCAGGGCATCTTCATCGAATGCCGGAGCGATCAGGACTTCAAAGAAAATTTCATTGATAGCATCAGCAGTTGCTTTGTCAATTGTTCCGTTACAAACTAAGACGCCGCCAAAAGCTGATTCAGGATCACCCGCTAACGCAGCATCCCAACTCTCTTTTACGGTCGGCCGGGCTGCGATCCCACAAACATTGGTATGCTTAATAATTGCAAACCAAACATCGAAACTTTTACTCAAAGCCCGTCTTTCGGAGGGGTTCGGGGATGCTTCCTTTATTAATTGAACAGCAGCATCAACATCCACAAGATTATTATAAGAAAGTTCTTTGCCATTTAATTGATCAAACAATTCATCCAGCTGACCATAAAAAACTCCGGACTGGTGCGGATTTTCTCCATACCGCATGGCTTTTGGGTTGTTGATTGACTCCAAAAAGTACTGGGCATTTTCGCTATTGAAATATTTTGCAATGGCGACATCATAATGGGCAACTACTTCAAATGCTTTGGCGGCAAATTTTTTTCTCTGCTCAATTGTGGTTTCACCATTTTGCTCACGAAGTAAGTTTTCAAGCTCGCTATAATTCTTTTTTGCGGCGATCACAACCACATCCCTGAAATTCTTGGCCGCGCCACGGATCATGGAAGGTCCGCCGATGTCAATTTTTTCAATGATTACGGCCTCCTCCAAACCTCCTCCGATGGAAGAAGCTCTGAGCCTCTGCTCTTCGAGAGTTTTTTCGAATGGATACAGATCCACAATCACTAAATCAATTTCAGGTATATCATATTGTTTCATTTCTGCTACGTGGGTTTCATCGTCTCTTTTTCCCAGGATACCACCAAACACAGAAGGATGCAATGTTTTCACTCTTCCTCCCAAAATAGAAGGGTACGAAGTGAGGTTTTCTACGGGTACCACCTCAATTCCAAGTTTCTCTAAAAAACTTTGCGTACCACCGGTTGAATAGATGGTAACACCAAGTTCTGATAACAGTTTTACAACAGGCTCAAGCCCATCTTTGTAAAAAACAGAGATGAGCGCAGAATGAATTTTTTTGTTCATAGTAGAAGGGGTTGAATAGTCGTGACACGGTTTGAACCGTGGCACGACTCGGTCAAAACGTCAGAGAAGCGCAAATGTAAGCTACCGCAGGTTTATCACAAAGGCTCCTTTTTCACTTGCATCATGATAGGGAATATCCAGCGAATCACAATCTTTCTTCCAGTAATTGGTCTTCCAGGCGGAACAGGAGCCATCGAATACCACTTGCCGGATTGAAAAAGATCTGCAAAGCTCATGGAAATAAAGTTTTGGATTATTGGAAACAATTAAAAGATCAACCGGGACCTTAGCTTCGAATTTGCGGAACTGCTTTGTTTCCTTTAATAAAAGTATCTTCTTGTTATTAAAGATCACTAGATCGTCCTGTTGGTGAAATCTTCCAGATTTTTCTCCCGGTTCAACACGATGTAATATTCTCGAAGGTTTGATATGAAAGTTTCTTGTAAAATCATCAGCAAACAGACCGGAGTCGCCAATAAACAAATATTTTCTTCCATCAATTATATCGATCGCTTGCCTTTTAGGGATATTATAAACGATCAATTGCTGTCGGTCATTTGCTTTCACAAATGAATATGTCCTCAGGGCCACAAAGGCAAATACGGCTGTCAATGCATATTTCAAGCCAGCCTTTTTTTTCTCTAGCAGCCATAAGCCCAAACCTGCCGCAACAACAAACAGCAAACTTGCCTGTAAGATCGAGATTTGCAGTCCATCCCATAAGGAGAAGGGCAGCAATTCGATTCTTTCGATAAAATTATTCATTAGCCATATCAGAGATGAAATAATTTTACCCATGAAACCCGCAACGACAGGAACGAATGAAACAATACATAATAATATTTCAGCCAGAAGAATAAGGCTTGACAAAGGAACAGCTAAAAAGTTAGTAAGTAAAAAGGTTGCGGGGAACTGGTGAAAATGGTAGATACTAATTGGGGCGGTAAGTATTTGTGCAGCAATTGTTACTGCATTTAATTTCCAGGTAAAATCAAGTAGTTTATTTTTGATATAGAATAAATGATAGATCGGCTGCATAAAGATGACGATGCTTAATACAGCTGCATATGATAATTGAAAGCCGACATCCCAAAGCCAGAAAGGATTGATACACAAAACAAGAAACGCCGATAAGGAAAGCCCGTTAAAAATCGATGATCTTCTCTCCAATGAATCACTTAACACGATACAGGTGAACATAACCGCCGAACGAAGAACAGATGGTTGCGCACCTGCCAATAAGCTGAATAACCATAATCCCGTGAGAATAAAAACGGGTCGCAACCATCGGAGCTTACTTTTCTGTAATGGTTTAAAGAGCCAGGTCAGCAACCAATAGATCAACCCAAGGTGCAGACCGGATATCGCGATCACGTGAACAACCCCGGTATTACTGTAAGATTGAACCAGTGTTTTATCAAGATCATTTTTGTAGCCGATCAGCAAAGCCTCTGCCAATCCCAGCTCTTTTTCACCTTTTATATTTGCCCGAAGGATGTTCAGCACTTTTGCCCGGGTACTATTGATGAATTGCGGGAGGATTTTTCTATTTGTTGTCGACAATACGGCAAATTCATTTTCCTTTCGCGATGGGAGAGGTGCCCGTAAATAGACCTGGTTCGTGATACCCTGGAACAACGAATATCTTTTGTAATCGAATCCGCCCGGATTCCCGGAATTCCTTATTTCCTGCAATGGCTTGGTAAGAACCAGTTGAGAACCGTACCCGGGATTTGGAAATAAACTGTCTTTTGCAAAATAAAGAATAATTACTCCATTTGTTTTTACCCATAAATCGTTTTTAAGAATAAAATCTACCGATGCATTTGCCTTAAATGATTTAGCCTTCTCAACCGGCTGTTCATTCAGCGTTACAATGATTGCACCACCCTTTTCATACTTGCTGCCGAACCAATCTTTATTATGCTCAATATTTTTGTACCAGGAAAGGAGACCGCCGATCGCTATAAAGATGCCTGTAATTGATAATCCACTTACAGCAGAGAGTTTGTAGCGTTCAAAGAATGGAATAAAGAAAAAGCAAACCGCGATAGTTAAAGAGAAAAGAAACAAGATCCAAAGGATAACCGGTTGGATTGCTATATACCATTGCAGCAGGATCCCTGAGATCAGCGGAATTAAGAAGCGAATAACGGGCGCTTTTTTCCAGATATGAATGACGGGGAATGGCATTCACAAAAGTCAGCGCACCTGATGACATTTATGATAATGCCGTGAGAGATTTATTTCCCCGGGCCCTGAGAAAAAAACCCCCTGCAGCAGGAAAATTCTTGCTACTTTTTGGAACTCCAGGTGTTGTGGCTACATAATTCCATTCAAATTCTCCGTGAGAGGTGAAGCATAGTCTCCAGTGGATTATTTCTCACCATTCATTTCTCACGACTCACGAGAGCAACTTATTCACATACGCAATTTGGCCAAGATGATAAATATTATGTTGTATCAGGCCATTCAGTAAAAAGCGGAAGTTATATTGGCGGTTGGTAACAATATCTTTTAGGTAAGCATCACTGCCTTTCTGCTTGAGCAGTTCAATAATCTTATTATGTGTGGCTCTTAATTGATCAATTCCTTTTTTCCAGGTATGAACTTCCGGGTCAATGGCTCTCCAATCATTTGCTTCAATTTTTTTCATGTCTTCAATAGTCCGGTATTCAATCGCACCCAGCGCGAATTCCGCCCACGTGTTCATGTGCCAGATCAACTCCAGCATTGAATGTTCAGTACCGTTTGGTTTTGTGTTGACCTTTGATTCATTGGCTTCTTCCAGCATTTCATATACCGCCCTGCCAAACCAGGGCTGGCCGCTTAGTGTGCTTTCAAAAGTTTTAATGATGTATTGCGTTTCTTTGTTCATGATAAAAAGTTAAAGACATAATTTCGTTACTGCCGTGCCAGGGAGCCGGCAAATTAATTTTTTTATGAAATATTTCATTACAATTTTATTAGTCTCGTTTGCATTTATTATAAATGCCCAGCAGGATAATTCAACGGAATTCCTTGTCAAACCTTATTTACAGCTTGGCAAAAAACCATCATCCCGGTCGCTCCAACTGCTCTGGCATGCTCCTGTGTCAAATGATTCATGGTTTGCAGAATATAAAAACGGCGATGAAACCGATTGGAAAAAAGCAGAAAATCAAACCTCATCAACAATTGCAGTTAGCGGTATTGATCCATTCAATGTTTATAGCGCAACATTTACTTTACTAAAACCCGGAACTATTTTTCAATACCGTGTTTCAAAGAATGGGCATGAGATCTTTAGCAGCGAAGGAAAATCATTGAAATCACAGGATCAATCATACCGTATTGCTATTTCGGGTGATATAGGCGCAGGAAATAATACGGCGAAAAGGATGGCTTATGAAATTTATAAAGCAAAACCGGATATGATAGCGATCGCCGGGGATATTGTATATAACCGGGGATTGATCTCAGAATACAAAACAAAATTCTGGCCGGTGTATAATAAAGATGCTGCTGATACATCCGGTGCACCTTTGCTGCGGTCAATACCTTTTGTGGCGGCGGTTGGAAACCATGATGCGCTGACAAGAGACCTGGATCGCTTTCCTGATGCCTTAGCATATTATCATTTCTGGGAGCAGCCATTGAATGGGCCTGATGGCAAGGAAGGGGGAGCACTAGTTCCTGTGTTGCTCGGTTCGGATGCGAATAAAAAAGCATTTTATGATGGTGCCGGCAGCAAATATCCCCGTATGACAAACTTTTCTTTTGACTACGGAAATGCTCACTGGACAGTAGTAGATTCTGATCCTTATGTGGATTGGACCGATTCCACATTGCGTGATTGGTTGGCAAAAGATCTTGCCGCTGCAGCCAGTGCCACCTGGCGATTCGTGGTGTATCATCATCCCTGTTTCAGTTCTTCGAGGGCACATTATGAACAGCAGCAGATGCGATTGATCTCGCCAATTCTTGAAAAAGGAAAAGTCGATATTGTTTTTGCGGGGCATGTGCATAATTATCAAAGAACTTACCCCATGTCGTTTATGCCTGATAACGTAGGGAGTCAATTGGTGGCCGGTGCCAATAATACCAGAATCGGAAAGATGGTCAATGGGCCCTGGATACTCGATAAGAGTTTTGATGGGAAACGAAATACAAAACCCAACGGGGTAATTTATATCGTGACCGGTGCAGGCGGGCAGGGACTGTATAACCGCGAACAAACAAAAGATAAGGACAGCTGGCAGAAATTCACCGTCAAGTTTGAATCAAGGGTCCATTCGTTTACGGTAATGGATGTAGATGGAAATACACTTGTATTGCGGCAGTTAGACATCAAGGGTAAGGAGGTGGATAAGGTGAAAATCACGAAGTAAGTGATAACGCGCAAGAGGTACAAACCAACAGCATCAAAGAACCGTATCAACACCTTTCCTCAAAAATCTTTTCAATCCTGGAAATCCCGGTTTATTTGCTGAGGTACATACTCCTATCCTTATACAATTGCCTGAAATAAGGATCCCTCAAATTTTTTATGAAACGAATGGCCTCACCAGTTGATTTCATCTCCGGGCCAAGCTCTTTATTTACGCCCGGAAATTTATTAAAGCTGAACACCGGTTCTTTGATCGCAAATCCATCCAAATGTTTTTCTTCAGGTATATCTGACACTTTTATTTCACCCATCATTACTTTGGTAGCATAGTTCAGGTAGGGCTTGTTATATGCTTTTGCAATGAATGGAGTTGTTCTTGATGCGCGGGGATTTGCTTCTATCACATATACTTTAGTGTCCTTTATGGCAAACTGGATGTTGATTAATCCTTTTACTTTTAATTCCAACGCGATCTTCTTTGCATAATCCACCATATCCTGTAGTTCCAACGGGCTAAGATTGAAAGCAGGCAACACGGCATTGCTATCACCACTATGGATACCGGCCGGCTCGATATGCTCCATGATACCCATTACATGAAATTTCTCACCATCACATATGGCGTCAATCTCGGCTTCCTGGCAACGATCCAGGAAATGGTCGACAAGAATTTTATTTCCGGGGATATGTTTTAATAAACTCACCACGGCTTTTTCCAGCTCGTCATCATTGATAACGATCCGCATTCTTTGTCCCCCGAGTACATAGGAAGGGCGGACAAGCACCGGGTACCCGACTTTATTCGCGACCTCTATCGCCTCATCCACTGTCCAGGCAGTGCCATAATTGGGATAAGGAATGTCAAGTGCTTTTAGCATATCGGAAAAACGTCCGCGATCTTCGGCTATATCCATGCTGTCGAATGAAGTGCCGATGATATTCACTCCTTTTTTATGCAGACGTTCAGCAAGCTTCAGCGCAGTCTGTCCACCCAGTTGTACGATCACTCCAAACGGTTTTTCATGCTCAATGATCTCCCAGATATGTTCCCAATAAACCGGTTCGAAATAAAGCTTATCAGCCATGTCAAAATCGGTCGACACCGTTTCCGGATTGCAATTAATCATGATAGATTCATAACCACATTCTTTGATTGCAAGCAGGCCATGCACGCAGCAATAATCAAATTCGATTCCCTGGCCAATACGATTGGGACCCGATCCTAGTACAATGATCTTCTTACGATCGCTCCGCTTGCTTTCATTAGCACTCCCTCGTTCAAATGTTGAGTAGAAGTACGGAGTCTTTGCTTCAAACTCAGCACTGCAGGTATCAACCATTTTGAAAACGCGGGTAATGCCATGCTTTTTCCTGAGCTCATATACTTCATCTTCAGTCCCATCTTTCATGATGCGACAGATCTGTTCATCACTAAAGCCCATTGCCTTTGCTTCGCGCAGCAATTCAGCAGGGATGGTATTGAGTTTATACTTACCCAACTCAACTTCCATGTTACAGATCTTTTGTATTTCGTAGATGAACCAGCGGTCAATTCCGTTTGTTGCTTTTGAGATCGTATTCACACTCACACCCATCATCAACGCATCTTTAATTCTGAATATGCGATCCCATTTCGGAGTCCTGATATGCTCAAGCACTTCATCCGCATGCATCAGGCTCTTACCATAATATCCAAGTCCCACTGCATTATTTTCCAGGCTCTGGCAAGCCTTCTGCACAGCCTCGGCGAAACTTCTTCCAATTCCCATTACCTCGCCCACACTTTTCATTTGCAGGCCCAGTGTATCATTGGCTCCTTTGAACTTATCAAAATTCCAGCGTGGGATCTTTACGATAACATAATCAAGTGCTGGCTCAAAGAAGGCTGATGTTGTTTTTGTGATCTGGTTTTCTAGCTCATCTAACGTATAGCCGATTGCCAGCTTTGCAGCGATCTTGGCAATTGGGTATCCCGTAGCTTTTGATGCCAGGGCGGACGAGCGGCTTACTCTTGGATTGATTTCAATGGCAATGATTTCTTCCGTATCCGGGTTTAAGGCAAATTGTACATTACAGCCCCCGGCAAAGTTCCCAAGATCACGCATCATTTTAATGGCGGTGTTGCGCATCAACTGCATCGCTGTGTCGCTAAGCGTCATAGCGGGCGCCACTGTAATGGAATCACCGGTATGCACGCCCATTGGATCAAAATTCTCAACGGAACAGATGATACAAACATTATCATTTGAATCCCTCAATAATTCAAGTTCGAATTCTTTCCAACCTAATACAGCTTTTTCAACCAGAACTTCATGGATAGGAGAGGCTTCCAGTCCACGATTCAATGCATCATCCAGAAATTCTTTGCTAAGAACAAAGCCACCACCCGTACCACCAAGAGTAAAGGATGGACGAATTACCAACGGGAAACCAATTTCCTGTGCAAATTCCTTTCCTTCCAACCATGAATTAGCAGTTTTGGCGGGGGCAACAGGAACGCCCAGCTCGATCATCCAGCGGCGGAATTTTTCCCTGTCTTCTGCCTTGTCAATTGCTTTTATGTCTACTCCGATCAAACGAATATTGTATTGTTTCCAAAGACCCAGGTCTTCCGCTTCTTTGGCAAGATTCAAGGCAGTTTGTCCACCCATGGTCGGCAGTACAGCGTCAATCTGGTTTTCCTGTAATATCTGTTCAATACTTTCTACCGTTAATGGGAGAAGATAAACACGATCCGCCATCATTGGGTCGGTCATGATGGTAGCAGGGTTGCTGTTGATCAGGATTACTTTAATACCTTCTTCTCTTAAACTTCTTGCTGCCTGTGTACCGGAATAATCAAACTCACATGCCTGGCCAATAATGATGGGGCCAGAACCAATAATTAATACAGATTTAATCGAAGGATCTTTTGGCATCTTGGGGTTTTAATTTTATTGCTAGCCAGCGACAGCGCACCAACCTTCGCCCTGAATATGAACAGTATTTAGATTGGAAAAGCTTCGGTTGGCACATAAAAAAACCGGGTTAAATACCCGGGTTGCAAAAGTAAGGGAAACGGACGTCTGGTGTACGGCTGTCTCAAATATAATTTTAGATCGAAGTATAATTGTTCATGAGTTGTGGAAAGAGGCGATTTCATAATCATCAAGTACCACTTCGCTGGGGTTTGCCTTCACTTTTCTTTCATCACGGGTTTTCATTTTGCTCACCCAACGGTAGCGTGCTTCCTGTCCCTTTACTGCTCCGATAAATAATCCCCCTACAACTACTGCTGCGATAAAGATCCTGTTGTTAATTTGTTTCATCTGTCTAAGGTTTACGGTGATCGATTAGTTATTATAAGGTACGGGCGACGGTTTTCACAGGCAATACCACCTGGTGGTAGATGAAGGACTTGTAATTTGGAAGACAAATGCTGTTCCAATTTTGTTGCATAATGAAAATAAAAAAATCCATTTAATTCCACATGTGAGAAATTAAATGGACTAAATGAGTAGTGTGCCTGCTAATTATTAATCGAAATGTTAATAGTGTAGCTACCGGGTTCAAAAAATTCTATTTCTATTTCCTCTCTTGACATCTGGAGCTTTGCACGGAATGGAAAAATCACATCATGAAAGGTTGTTTCAGTACTTTTCAAATGACTTTCAAGACTGTTTTGACGCTGAAAGGCTCCTTTTATTATCTCGAGATTATCGACTTTGATGGCCGGGGTCTGGCCGCCAATACCGGTAACTCCGCCGGTTGTATTGGTAATAATTACTTTAACACGATTAAGTTTATCAGGAACATAATCCACCTCAATGTCCCTGATCGACCCGGTTTTAGAATAAACTTCCCAGGGTTTTTCATGTTGACCGATATAGATATCTTTTTTCCAATATCCTTCCAAAACACTGTCCTGCCGCCCTTCCATTTTAAAGGTCATTACACCTTTTCCTTCACGCATGCCTTTGACATATTTCCCGGTAAACATGCTTTTATTTGCCCAGGTATATGTCCCCATTCCATCGGGTAATCCATTCTTAAAATCACCCTCATAGGTATCAGTGCCCACAGCCTTCCCTTTTCCATGGGCTTTGTTTTTTTTGCAATCGCCTGTATAGCTTCCTTTCAATGACTGATTATCCACCGCGCAATTTTGACTATGTGCAGAAAAAGAAACAAAAACAAACGCAATCATCGCAATTTTTGCTGTTGATAAGGTTGTTCTGGTCATGATGTGATTATTTGACGTCTAATATAGGCAAATGCGCCCAATAGAAGAGGCAAGGTTTATGTTAATTTACTATCCATGAACAAAGGCAAAAATTTAATAAAGCTCGCTGCTTTTTGGCTGGGAGTAATTCCATTTTTTAATGTGCAAGGCCAGCCATCTGGCGCATCATTGGGTGCTGAATTAACCTATCCTCAGGGCTATTTTCGAAACCCATTGGGTATTCCCATGGAACTAACAGCAAATTTCGGAGAACTGCGACCAGGCCATTGGCATATGGGACTTGATTTAAGAACCGGGCAAAAAGAAAACCTGCCGGTCTATGCCGCGGCAGCCGGATATATTGCCCACATTGGTATCCGGCCGCTGAGCTTTGGAAAATTTATTGTTATCAATCATCCGAATGGTTACTCCACGTTGTATGCTCACCTGAATGCGTTTTATCCCAAGCTGGAAAATTATGTCCGGCAAAAACAAAAAGAAAAAGAATCCTGGGCAATTGAACTAGATTTTTCTGAAAATGACTTTAAGGTAAACAAAGGAGACCTTATTGCGAAAAGCGGGAATACGGGAGGGTCACAGGGCCCGCATTTGCATTTTGAGATCCGGGATACAAAAACCCAAAGGTGCCTGAACACATTGCTTTTTGGGCTTAGCGTAAGAGATGATGTATCTCCAACCATCTCGAGGCTTGCTATTTATAACAGGAATGTGAGCACCTATTTACAAACGCCTCAAATGATCACTGTGGTGAGAACAGACACCGGCTATTTTACAAAACCACAGAGGATCGTTACAGGTTATAATAAACTGAGTTTTGCAATTACAGCCACCGATCGTGTAAGCGGGTCAAGAGGTGCTAATGGGATCTATGGTGCGAATTTGTATTATGATCATGCACCCCAAATTGGTTTCATCATAGATAGTATCACCTACGCAGAATCAGATTACATAAATGCACATATTGATAAAAGACTCAGGAACAATGGCGGCGCTTTTGTTCAGCATTTGTCGAAACTTCCCGGGTTCCGCGGACATGTTTATAAGGAAATCGACGGAAACGGTATAATTGAATTAAACGACACGCTTGTTCATGACATAAGAATTGAGGTATCGGATGCAAATGAAAATATTTCAACATTAACTTTCCAGGTTCAATACCGCGAGACTTCCACAGTAAATCAAAAGGTGCCTGTTTTTGGGAAGTTATTAATACCCGACCAGGTAAATATCATTGATGAAAAAGAATTTCAGGTTTATATGCCTGAAGAGGTGCTGTATGATAGCATTCCTTTTTCTTATTCGCAACAGGAAATTTTTCCAGAGGGGGCTGTGAGTGCACAACATCAATTTGGCAACCCGGTCTATCCCTTGCACTCCGATTTTTCGGTTAGACTGAAAGCAACAAAACCGGCAATTGATAATTCGAAGAACAAACTCGCTATAGTAAAAGAGTGGAAAGGGGCAAAAGCAGTACGTAGGGGAAAGTTTGAGAATGGATGGATATCGGCATCTTTTGACAATCTTGGAAATTTCCAGGCTTTTATTGACACTACTCCCCCCACGGTTAATGCTCCGGGAAAGGGAAAGGATACACTTAATCTGAGCGCATCAAGCAGGATCGTTTTTACGCCATCTGATAATTTTGGTGTACGAGCTTTTCGGGCGGAGTTGGATGGCGAATGGCTGATGTTCTCAAATGACAAGGGAAGAAGCCATGTTTACACATTTGATGAACAATGGCCTTACGGAGTTCATGAATTAAAAGTAACCGTAGAAGATATAGTGGGAAATACTACTGAGAAAACCTGGTGGGTTAAAAGATATCCTTACACTCCTCCCAGGAAAAAAGTTTATTATAAGAAAAAGAAACCCCTGTCAACTAAACGGGTACCCGGATCGAAAACCACACCCAAAAAGAAGTGATTGTGACGTTGTCAGTACTATAAACCTGCCCGGGCGGGTGAGACTTGAATATGCAGAGCAGGGTGACGCCGACGGAGTACCCGTTATCTTTTTGCATGGACTTGGCGACTCGTGGCATTCATTTGAATCAGTGCTCTCGCAGTTGCATTCTTCCGTTCACGCATTCGCGATCTCACAACGGGGTCAGGGAGATTCAGAGCGGCCAGCGAAAAATTACACCCCTAAGGATTTTGCAGCTGACGTTGCTGAGTTTATCAAACAAAAGAATCTGAAAAAAGCTTTTATTGTCGGGCATTCGATGGGCGGAATTATTGCCCAGCAATTTGCCATCAGCTATCCTGAATTGACCAGGGGACTTGTGATCATTGGTGCGGGCCCGGTATTTAAGAACAATCCCGGTGTGCCTGAATTTTACGAGGAGGTTCTAAAGATGGAAGGATCGATAAGCCGGAAATTTATGGATGACTTCCAAAAATCAACCTTATCCGGGCCGATTGATTCATCATATTACAGTTTGCTTGTTGAAGAAGGGATGAAAGTTCCACTGGCTGTGTTTAAAGAGGCCCTCGGCGGTTTGATGGAAGTTGACCTTACCGCAGAATTAAAATTAATATCAGCCCCTACGCTCGCTTTTTGGGGAAGTAAAGATGCATTCTTCGCATTTGCCGGACAGCAAGTGTTAGTTGATAATATTAAGAATGTAAAGTTGATCGTATATGGCAATACTGGTCATGCATTGCATTGGCAGGAGCCAGAAAAATTTGCCGGCGAGCTCATGAATTTTGTCAATACGGTCAGTGAAGAAAAGTAAATGGGTTTAGAGTAGCACAAAGGGCATTTAATCAGGCGCAGGATCTTTGTTGTGGGGTTCTGCGCCCTGGTTTAAGGAACAAAATGATCCCCGGGTGCTGGTGACACAAACGCCCGGCAACTTGAGAAACTGATTTCTTTTTTTATTCCACCTGCTTTAATTTTAAACAGAGTAAGCAACCATCACGGAGAAGAAAGCGATTTATTTACAAATTTCAAAGCTGTTTATGAAACGTCTACTTTCTATTCTCTTCGTTTGCTGCATTATTGATTGTGCGGCTCAGGAAGAACCGGTGCAGATAATGACTCCGAAAAAAACAGAACCATCTCCTGTTAAGGTGTTTTATTCACAAAAGGTCATCAACACGAAATCTGCCGAAGTGCTAAGAAAAGGCGTATTGGAATTTAACGTTGCACACAACTTCGGGGATATAGCGGGCGACGGGGGCGGCATCAAAAGATTTTTTGGTCTTGATAATTCTACGGACGTTAGAATTGGGTTCCAGTTAGGAATTAGTGATAAATTCAACATCGTTGCTGCGCGAACCAAAGGATTGTTTGTAACTCAACAATGGGAGTTGGGATTGAAATGGCAACTTTTGCAACAGATGGAAAAAGGTGACGGAGCTCCTGTTTCGTTAACAATGTATGTCAATGATGTAGTATCGACTCAAAAAAGATCCAATCGTCTTCTCGGCGATACCGAAACTTCCTTTGAAGATTTTGGCGACCGTCACAGCCAGGTTATTCAGTTACTACTGGCAAGAAAATGTGGTAAAATAAGTTTGCAACTTAATCCTCTTTTTTTACACACAAATCATGTAGTACCTTATGACCAGGAAAATATTTTTGCATTAGGCGGTGCCATGCGTATTCCACTGAGTAAAAAAATAGTAATACTTGCCGACTACTTTCATCCATTCCGTTCTCAAAGAACAAAAGATGGTTTCGAGGCAAACAATCTGAAATTATATGATCCTTTCGGGATCGGTTTTGAGATCCTGACCGAAGGCCATGTATTTCATTTGAACTTTACGAATGCTACAGAGATACTGGAGAACAGGTTTATTCGTAAGACTGTTACAAACTGGGGTGACGGCGAGTTTCGCTGGGCATTTACGCTTTCAAGGAATTTCATTTTGTTC
>DASTIZ010000517.1:0-5500 GCA_035717045.1 Chitinophagaceae bacterium | reverse complement strand
TAATATGGTTTTATTTGGCTAAGGGAATAAAGGAGAAAAGGAGTTATTGTTGAATCTCTTTTTATCTCCTTCTCTCTTTTTAGCTCTTAACTTTATTTGGCTAAGGGAATAAAGGAGAAAAGGAGTTCTGCCCCGACGGGGGTGTGTCACGAATCAAAGTTCAGGATAAGTTCTTTGAATGCTATATAAAAGATGATAGTAGGCCTATCAGCATCGGCATGTAGCTGCTGGTGCTAAACCACCTGAAGGTGCTGTATCCAAAGATATGGTACTGAACATTCAGGTAAAGTTTCTGTAAATAACAGGAACAGGTAAGTGTAAAGAAGCTGAATAAAACTAAACCGTTGAAGAAGTGTCGAAAGGGCTCATTGCCAGCAAAAGCGGAGGGATCCCTGACCGAAGCGATAATTGTAACGGAAAGCTGCATACTGGTTACAGGCTGACCGGCATTAAGACGGCAGGAGCTTTACACAGGCTTTTATATGGAACGTGAGAGGTTTCCTTGTTGATGTGCCAAAAGCTTTGCAGGAAGTTTTTTTTAAGCGACTGTTCAACAAAAGTTTTACAGTTCATACTGCAACTCAATTCTATCACAGATAGGAGATGCAACAAGAAACGTCGGACGAAGTCATAGTAGCGATGAAGTTTCTGTAATGGGAATGGAGCGAAGGGCTTCGGTTACCCAGTCACAGTATTTTATCACAACCATTAAAACAATGGGAGGATTGTAAAAGAAAATGACAAAGTCATTGCCTATTAGTAAACGGATGGTGTATAACAGCTATCTGAAAGTTGTTGCAAAAGATGGAAGTGCAGGAATAGATAAGCAGAGCATTGAGGGGTTCAATGAAAACTTATCTGACAACCTGTACAAAGTCTGGAATCGCATGACATCAGGAAGTTATTTTCCACCACCTGTACGAACGGTGTTTATTCCCAAGAAGCAAGGCGGTAAAAGACCACTTGGAATACCAACGGTCAGCGACCGCATTGCACAAGGTGTAGTAAAAGATCACTTAGAGCCCTCACTTGAAACAATTTTTCATCCAGGTTCATTTGGATACAGACCAGGCAGAAGTGCACACGATGCATTGAAGCAATGCCATGATAACTGTATCAAATACCCATGGGTGATAGATGTAGATATAAAAGGGTTCTTTGACAACATCAATCATGACATTATGCTACAATTGTTGCAAAAACACACACAAGAGAAATGGGTGATGTTGTATGCAGAACGTTGGTTGAAAGCAGGAGTAGAGCAGGAAGACGGAAGTATAATAGCAAGAACGAAAGGTACACCGCAAGGCGGCGTTATCAGTCCGCTGTTTGCCAACATTTACCTGCATCATGCTTTTGATAAATGGATGAATGAAGTAAACTTGCAAAATCCTTTTGAAAGGTATGCGGATGATATAGTCATTCATTGCAGCAGCAAGGAAGAAGCCGAACAGTTATTGGAGAAGCTGAAAGAACGGATGCAGCAATACGAATTAGAATTGCATCCGGAGAAAACCAAGATTGTGTATTGCAAGAATTATCAGCGCAATGATAAGCATGATAACAACAGCTTTACCTTTTTGAGTTACAGCTTCCAGCCAAGAACTATCAGAGACAAGTTTGGGAGAAAGAATCGCTTAGTGGTGTTCAATGCAGCCATTAGTCAACAGGCTATGACAAGTATCAGAACAAAGCTAAGAAGCATGCTGCGCTACAGATGGAGCGACAAACCTTTGGAATGGTTTGCAGAAAAACTGAATCCAAAGATTAGAGGATGGGTCAACTACTACATGAAATTTAACCGGTATAAAGCATACAATGTGTTTTACTATTTGAATGATCTTATTCAAAAATGGATAGCAAACAAATATAAAATACGGGGAAGCAGGAAAGTAAAAGCCAAATATCAACTGATACAGGCTGCTAATCCTGAAATGTTCTATCACTGGAAACTGGGAATAAGATTATGACTGGATAACAAGAGCCGTATGAGTCGAGAGGCTCACGTACGGTTCTGTGAGAAGCTTGGGCTGAAATGCCCTGGCTTACTCGACTCTTGCCCGGCAGCAACCGCAACATAAATGAATAGTGAGGGCAGACCCCGGGACATATAGAGAGGAAGCGAAATAAGAACCCCGGGGTCTGTCCACAATATTTTATCATTTCCAAATTCATCATGGACAAGACCACGGGTGGGCTGAAAAATGTTTAAAGAGGAGGGGCCCAAAAATAGCAGGAATAAAAGTTACCAGTTTTGGCGGCAGGTTAATCAACCTTCAGGAGCTTTACGACCGAAATTCGTTTTCCAAAAAATTAATTCCATCCTTTATAATCCTGTTGTAGCGGGTATCGTTGAAACACCCGAACACTATGTAAACAGTAGTGCAAGAGATTATCATGCAACTAAGAAATGCGGATTCCCTGATCTGGAATTTCTATGAATCATTTGTTATAATCTAAGGACATGGATGAGAGGATTATCTAAAGAAATTATCTCTTTTGGAGGGTTGTAGAAATTGGATTACCTTAAAATCGAATTGTATCAGACAAGATTCTTCGTAACTGCTTATTCTCTAAAATGTTTCTGATACAATAAATTCTGTTGAAATGAAAACCTACACAGCCATTTTTCTGGTCTTCATAATTTTTATGTCATGCTCCAGGCGTATTAAGGAAGAAGTAATAACTCCGCCTGCCAAAACTGATTTGCTAACGACGATCTCCAGCAAGTGGGAACTTTATATGTATGTAATCGCAACTGACAATGGGTATTATTATTTAACCGGTTCAGTATTAAACAACCATAGCTTATATAACCTGAACTTCGATAGAAACGGAGCTTATATCGCATCGAGCACCCGGTGGTCGGGAACCTATCGGTTTTTAGGTGACAGCACACAGTTTATTTTAGAGCCGACCGATCGCAGCCTCTTTGACTGCATTCTGCAGATAGATAATATTTCCAATAAGAAGTTGCAAATTTCCTCACCCTGGGTAGAGGTCAACCCTGAAAAACCCGGTGCTTCAAACTATGAAAGATTTATAGCTTACCAGGCTGGTACCTATTTGAGTTTACAACAAATTGACATGTCAAGTATTAGGTCTGTCAAACTACAAATGAGATATGTTGTTAAGTAGCCGGTTAGCAGACAGTTCCTGTTGTCCGTAGTGTTCCTTCCATTTCAAACCAATAAAAAATATCAACAGAATGAATAGTGATGGCAGACCCCGGACATGAAGAGATGAAGCGAAATAATAACCCCAGATTCTACACACAATGGACGAGACTCCGGGTTGGGCAGAATCGTTATTGAAGTCAATTGAAATTTAAAATGGATATCCTTGATGGCGATACCGGGGTTTTTTAGTATCAAGTGCATTCGGATTTGTTTCCGTACATTTCAAAAAACTTTTTCTATGTCTGTCATCTTTTTTAAAAGGTTGATCCGGTTTATCCCGGTATTTGCCCTCCTTGTATCCGTCAACATTATATATGCGCAGCCTGCAGAACAGTTTATAAAAGTAATGGTGGCTCCGGATCATGCTGACTGGAGCTACACAACCGGTGAGAAAGTGAAATTCACCATTACCGTATTGCAAAATGGAAATGCTGTGAAGAATGCAGTAGTGAAGTATGAAACGGGTCCCGAAAAAATGGAAGCTGTAAAAAAAGATTCACTTATGCTCGCCAATGGAACATTGGTCGTTGATGCCGGCACCATGAAAGAGCCGGGATTTCTTCGTTGCATTGCTACAACTATTGTCAATAATAAAACGTATCGTGGATTGGCAACAGCGGCATTCAATCCTTCGAGAATAGGACCAACGATCAGCATTCCTTCAGATTTCACTGTTTTTTGGGAACAAGCCAAAACTGATCTTGCAAAAGTTCCGATGGATGCAAGAATGACATTGCTGCCTGAACGGTGTACGGAAAATGTAAATGTTTACCATGTAAATCTTCAGAATTTCAGAGTTGGTACGAGATTATATGGGATCTTATGTGTACCCAAAAAGGAAGGAAAATACCCGGCAATTCTCCAGGTTCCCGGTGCAGGAGCCAGGCCTTATAATGGTGATATTGCCAATGCAGAAAAAGGGATTATCACTTTTCAGATCGGTATTCATGGCGTACCTGTAAATATGGATCCATCCGTTTACAATAATCTTATGGCTGGTTCACTGGCGGGTTATTGGAATTATAATCTTGATGACAAGGACCGCTATTATTATAAACGTGTTTACCTCGGTTGTATTCGGGCCAACGATTTTATTGTCAGTCTTCCGCAATATGATGGTAAAAATCTTGGAGTAATCGGAGGTAGCCAGGGAGGCGCATTATCTATCGTTACGGCAGCGCTTGATCCGAGAGTACAATATTTGGTTGCGCTGTATCCTGCCCTGTCTGATCTTACGGGATATCTAAAAGGACGCGCCGGCGGCTGGCCGCATCTGTTTGATAAGAATAATCTTGCATTCAATAACAAGAAGGAAAAAATCGAAACAGCCGGTTATTATGATGTGGTCAATTTTGCACGCCAGGTAAAAGTGCCCGGCTATTATACTTATGGATTTAATGATGAAACTTGTCCGCCGACTTCCATGTATGCAGCCTATAATATGATCACAGCGCCGAAAGAATTATTTATAGCACAGGAAACCGGTCACTGGACATACCCGGAACAAAATGAGAAAATAACAAACTGGCTGGTGGCAAAGCTGAAAGGACAGTTGTAAGATCTGTTTACCGCCGACCCAGGTCTCCCGCCCACCCGGGGTCTGGCATGATCCTTTTCATTCATTGTAGTCTCAAGCGGGCAAGACCCCGGGCGGGCAGAAGAACTCTGAATAGATAACCCCGTCGGTGCCCGTGGTGTCCGTAGTGTTCGTTCTTTCTCTTTGATTGTAGAATATACAAACGACTCGACCAGTTCTGCTCTTGAACAACCATAGACAATCGTATCCCGGTTCTGCCACATTTCTTTTGAGAACTGCAAAGAGCTTATGACAAGTCTGCGGGCACCGATCTTCTTTTTCTCACAAGAAACGCACTTTAATGGATGTAGTTGACTCTGATAAAGGTCCCGTATAATTAAAAACATAAACCCTAACGGTTGCCTGCAGCCGCGGCTCAAAGTAAAATAAATCTGAGGGGTATGGGCACATGACCATATAGATCCACTCAGATCCGTTAATGCTGATGGAAACTTCTAAGGGCCGATCGATGAGATAAAAAAGATCAGGTCTGTAAATATCACAAACGGTATATATGCCATCTAATGTCCAACTGAGATTATGAAAGACAAATTCCCGCCCTGTTAGGGAGTCAACCGGATAATTGTTATTATAATTATATGTTGCCGATTGGTGATTGTTACTAATTGTTATCGGGCCGACGGGTGGACGCGGCTGGTTCGGCGAAGGCTGTGTAGATTCGGGGACTGTCAAAGGTTCTTTGCTACATGAAACGAGGACAGATAACAGCAAAGTCGTGCTGGAA
>DASTIZ010000516.1:0-6849 GCA_035717045.1 Chitinophagaceae bacterium | reverse complement strand
TTTCCTAAAACAGAAAGATCAGAAATGATCCTGTTCAATCTCGATATGAACAATATTTGTGCTTCCGGTGGCAGCGCCTGCAGCAGCGGCGCCGATGTCGGCTCTCATGTTATCCGGGCGATCAATAATGACCCTAACCGCGTACCGGTTCGTTTTTCATTTAGCAAACACAATACAACCACGGAGATCGATACGGTAGTGGAAAAGTTGAAGGAGATTATTTAGTCTATAGTTTTTAGTCGATAGTCTATAGTTTCTAAGAGAGGAGCTGTATCAATAATAGGAACTATCGACTAACGACTAACGACTTACTTGGTGGCAAATGGTTTAATGATTGCAGTCACCAACACCCCCCCTCCATTCAATTTCACCTTTCCATACCCGACACCACCGAGCGCAAATTTTGTATAAGGCTCGGCACGCAGGCTTAAATGATTATTGATATGTCTTGTATAGCCTCCGGAGAGACCTAACACGGAGAAATAATGCTTGTTTTGATTGGTGATTGTCTTTCTATACGTAACGTAGGTTGGACTTGAATTCGGTTTAAAATGATAATCATATATTTCTTCTTTCATCAGGAAAGTTGAAATTCCTGCCGATACAAACCATCCTCGTTGTTTGTTTTCACTGATCGTGTAATCTATCGTCAAAGGGATTTCGTACACTTTACAATTGGCGTCAATATTTTTTAAGTTCGGATAAGCGGTCCAAACATTGTAGGGTGGATGATATTCATAAGGATCAGCCGTGTAAACTTTTCTTGCTGAATAAAATCCTGTTCTTAAACTGAACTTTTCCGAAAACTGATAGCCGATGCCTGCGCCTATCACCGGTCTTAGTTTGCCAATATCCTCAAAACCGACAATACTCAGATCAGGACCCGCCGAGACTGAAAAAAACAAATTGGTGAAGAATGAATTTTTGTTCGGCTGCTTCTGCGTCTTTGTATCTGCAGTTAGTCGTTGCGACTCCGCGGGTTTTGTTTGTTTTTGTTCTCCGGTGATTTTTTCAGCTGCGTTTTCCTTTACTTCAACAGGTTTTTGTGGATCTGTAATTTTTTGAGTTGCGTCAGCCTTTTGTTTTTCAACAATAGCCGGAACGTTCCCCGGGTTGTTGTTATTTTCAACCGAAGTTACCGGTTGTGAATTGTTGTTTGGTTTTTCCGTTGGCTGTTTATTTGGTTTAACAGTTCTCGCATCTTTTGTATTCCGGTTTCCTTTCACACTTGTCTTTTGAACAGTGACGTTAGCTGGTTTTTCAGGTCCTGGTAAAACAACTTCGTTGCTCTTTGGGATTGTATTGGATGGTTGTTGTATTGATGATCTGTCAGGACCTGGTGATGATGAAGTTTCGGCGGAATTATTTAGCGGAATTTCCTTTACACTCGCCCCAGGAGTGGTGACGTTTTTTTCAGTTGAATTATCAGTATTGTTCTTTGGTGTTGAATTTTCTCCGTTGAGTTTGGATGCCGTAATATCATGATCATTGCCGCCATTATTTTTCCAAATAAAGTAGGCCCCACCACCAAGTAAGAGAAACAGTAGTAAAATAAAAACGATCCTTCTCCTGTCTTTCTTTTCAACCGGCAGGTGTTTATCAAGCAGCAATTGCATTTTATCCCACTCGGGAGGGTCATTTCCCGGTGGACGCTGGCTCAATGAATCTTTGATCTTATTGTCAAAATTCTCAGACTGCATTTCGTTTGTATTGCTGTTCGTTTTGCTTTAATAATAATTTCTGTAAATGCATTCTTGCCTTGGCAAGATTCGATTTTGATGTCCCTTCTGCTATGCCCAGTTTCTTTGATATTTCGTCGTGGCTCATTCCTTCCATTACAAACAGGTTGAAAACCGTACGGTATGCCGGTGATAACTGCTGTACCGCTCTCAAAATTTCCTGGTAAGTCAACTTATCAAGTGCGGTTTCCTGTGCGGATGCTATTTGTAATGCTACCGGGTCCGTTTGGCCAATCAAATGTTTCTTGATCTTCCGGTAATGGTCGATCGCCGTATACACCATTATTTTCCGTACCCAACCCTTGAAAGAGGCGATGGTGTCAGCATAAGCAGGTTGATACTTGTGTATTTCTTTAAAGACTTTCAAAAAACCATCATTAAGAATTTCCACGGCGTCATCATAATTCCCGGAATAGCGATCACATATTGACATGGCATAGCCATAAAAAGAACTGTAGATCGTTTTTTGACTTTCCCTTTGGTTCTTTATACAACCTTCAATGTGCTCACTCAATTCCAGGGCTGTTAGCAAGGGTGAAATATTTCGGTTATGTAATCGGATGCAGCCACCCGGGGGTTGCTTTACTTTACAAATTACGCCAATTATTCAAGCTAAATTGGACGGGCGGTGCTTCTTTTATGCCAAAAACTGGAGATGGCAAGCAAACAATGGAAGTAAGCAGAAGGTGAAGGGTACAGGTGAAGCTGTTGCGCCAGGAATATGCATGCGGCGGGCCAATTTACTATTGCCGTATTAGAAAAAAGCCCGGTTCCTTTGATGTTTATCTTTTAAGGAGCATAAAGACTTTCGGTTGACCATATACCGGATTGGAGGAAACCCAGCCCAATACAAAAGAGAACAAGCTCTTTTTTGAAAAAAGTAACCAGATAGGTCGCCACGATCGGCCAGGCGTAGTCTTGGCTGAAGGCCTATTTATAATTCTGAATCAA
Source organism: Chitinophagaceae bacterium (assembly GCA_035717045.1). GTDB lineage: Bacteria > Bacteroidota > Bacteroidia > Chitinophagales > Chitinophagaceae > VBAS01. Next base: position 4,159 of record DASTIZ010000516.1, on the reverse strand, counting down.
AACATCAGTTGGGATATTAAGGCCCTTATGAAGTTGACGGATCATCTCTAAACTTAGCTTCCTTTTTCTATTTAAGATTTCGCTGGCTCGGCTTTTTAATCCGACATGCCTGGCAAGGTCATTTTGGCTATAGCCGAGTTGTTCCATTCGAAACTTGATTGCTTCGATGGGATCGGGCAGGTCAATCGGAAAATGTTCATTCTCATAATTATGAATAAGAATGCCTAAAACCTCAAGCTCATCACCTTGTGATGTACCTGGTTTTGCATCGAAAATCACCTCCAGACGCTTCAACGCATTTGCATAATCCTTTCTCGTTTTTATTGGTTTAATAGTCATGCTTTCAAATTTTTTCTGCGTCAATCTTATTGTATAGGGCATGGGTACCGACGAATCTGATCCAGACCATACGGTAATCATAATTAATTTTCACTACCAGCCTGTAATGGTTGCGTCTTGCATAAGTCGCCACAAAATCTTATCTGCAAACCGTCCAGAGTTTCTGCTCAGATCAGGCCAATGACATCTGCCGGTTGCTCTTCCTCATTTCATAAAAAACGAAGTAGCCGGCCGCAAGAATGGAAATAAAAAAGTAAGCTCCTACCACATAATGATACCATGGCCAATGTTGTGAAGAAAAGAACCAATCGCCATAATAATAAATGATCAGCAAGCCCGCCAGTGATTTGATCAGTTCCATATAAAATGCATGGCGATTACCATCCATCAGGTCAGTAAAAGCATAAATGGAAATAAAAATAAAGACACCATAATAAAAGATATGCGGCGACCCGATCTGCGCAATAAATGCAAAGAAGTAAACGAGAAGAAAATAATTAAAGAACATTTGGACCCAGTTCCACGTAATAAACGCTCTCGTAGCCGGCGTATCAAATTTTTTATAATTGTAAATATCGGCGATATAATCAACCGGGTACTTTTCTTTTACATCCTCAGGCCGCCAGCCGGTTGGCATGAACCAGATCCTGAATTTATCTTTTAAGCTTTTTGTTCGCCAGGCATCTTTTATTAATAGCCAGAGATGAATGAAATTGATTTTGATAGGGTTCCATGTTTTTACTGGTCTCGTGACACCGTATACTGGCTTTACACCTTCCAGCTCCTGCTGAAATGTGCCAAAGAGTTTATCCCAGAAAATAAATATCTGGGATAGATTCTTATCCATGTATTCTTTATTGATAGCATGATGCACCCGGTGATGCGAAGGCGTGACAATGATATGTTCCAGGAAACCCATTTTGCCGATCAATTGTGTATGATACCAGTATTGTAAAAAAAGATGAAGCGGTGCAACTATGCTGATCACTTCTTTTGGCACGCCCAATAATGCAGCCGGGATAAGAAGAAATGTAAAAAAGTTCACAAAGTTTGAAATGGACTGCCGCAAGGCACAGGAAAGATTAAATTCTTCGCTGCTGTGATGAATGATATGATAATTCCAAAAGAAATTTATTTTATGACACCAGCGATGCACCCAATAGCCCTGGAAATCGATAACGAGAAATGCAACGATGTACGTGAGAACGGTTGCTTTAATATGAATGAGGGCGATCTTATCAACCAGCCAACTATACGTGATAATAGTAATGCCGATGCCAAGCACGTCCTTTACAACGTTGGTCATCCCGCTGCTGAAGCTTGACACGCTATCAAGTCCACGGATGACATGAAGTCCCTTTCTCCATTCAACGATTTTTTCAACAAGAAAAAAGAACAGGAAAAAGGGAACCGCGATATTCAAAAGTTTGCCGTAGGTCTCCATTGCAAAAGCAAAACTAAAGATAATAACAAATAAAAAAAGTGAAACCCGGTTCGTCTCACTTTTTTCTCAGCAGGTTGTTGAGAATTCACCTCTCAGGCTGCTTTTTTCTCAAAATGTACGGAAACATCAGAACCTTTACCATAAAACTCTTCGATCTTTAAGCCGATCCCGAAGCGTCGGGCAATGGTAAGGATCGCTTCAAGTGATACCCTAAAAGATTTATTGCGTGACAGGTTAGTATTCTCAAGACGAAGGACAATTTCCCCACTTTGTAAATAACAAACGTGTAGACAGTCATCCTGCGCGAAGGTGACAATATTGTCAATGAGATTGCCGACAACCAGCGCAAGCTTGTTTTCATTGATAGCCAGTTGCACATTGGCTGCTACATCATTGATGATGTGATTGCGTCCCGCAAGACCTGCAGACAAAACGGTATTGATCAATTTATCGATCATCGGTTTTATCCGGATGACAGGTTCGGCCTCAAATTTTTTTGCCGTGTTTGCAAGCGCTTCCATGCGATCAGAAGTATCAGGAAACAGACTACTGCTCTCATGGCACTGGCTTTTGAGTGGGTGGGGATTCCGTGGTTGGCCTGGCATTTCATGAGTGAGCGTCTTTTTCATATTTAATTCCGCGAGTTTTGTTATTACAAAATAATTGCTGTGTTACATCTGAAAGCAATAGTATTTCGTTTACCGCCGGATGGGAATGAGATTGCTCATTATGAAGTATGATTATTACAACTAGTTTATCGGGCTTCCAAACCAGCGGGAGATGATCAACAAGATTTCTCGTTTAAACATTTGTTATTTGCAATTGCGTTGATGTACCAAGAAAAATCCCGGGGCATTTTCGATATGAAGGATCCGGCACTAATGGATCTTATTGGCATATTTTTTTTTGATCGCACTGGTCGCTGCTGTTTTCCATGCAGTAGCAAGGGCGTCGAGGAACATCGGTTTTCTTACTTTTTTCAAATTGATGAATGTGGCTCCATGTTTTCCCCAACCACCGGGCACGGGGAATATCACTTCTTTATCATAAGCGCAAAACACAGATTGATCGATGGGAGAAAGTTTTACCATCACATAATTCTTATCCGCATGAATAGTAGCAAATATTTTTTTACCGATCCAAAACCCCGGCAAATGAAAATGCAATCTTTCTACTGTTTCAGGCAATGCTAATGCCGCTTTCCTGGCTTGTTCAATGGTGATCATTTACTGATCTTTCAAGGCAACGTTTAATACCTGCTCTCTTACCCTAGACAATGGTTTTGGCGTATTGCAAAGTATAACATAAAAAACATTTTTATCAGGTAACCACACGTAATCGGCCCGGAAACCGCCTTGTGATCCTGTATGCCCGATCATATTTTCATGATTAGTTTTTGTAATGAACCAGCTAAGTCCGATAAATGAAGGGAGGCTGTCTTTCCAGTTGGAGAAACCGACGACGGTTCTGGATCTGTTTATCCACGCACTGTCAAGAAAAACATTTTTTTGAATGGCTTGTTCGTACTTCCATAGTTCATCAACGCTGCTCCAAACTCCGCCATTTCCGGAAGCAGCAAATGTGGGTTCTTCGCCATAATCCTGTTCATAATATTTGTTGCCATCAAATAAGTAACCATGCGAAACCCCTGATCGTGGATGCGGGCCATCGGTAATGGTAGAAATCTCCATACCCGACGGTTTCATGATATTCTTTTGAATATAATCCTGCCACTTCATCCCACTTACTTTTTCAATTATCAAAGCAAGTGCATTAAAAGCGGGGTTTGAATAATTGAATCTTTCGCCAGGCTCAAATTCGAGGCTGTCTGTTTTTTTTATCGGCGCCCAGTTCTCTTCGTCCTTTGCGGATAAGTAAAATATACTGTCTTCCCGAACTTTTCTTATATCGGGCAAACCGGAACTATGCGTCAGCAAGTGATAGATCTTGACCTTTCTTGCGATCAAACTATCCTTAAAATCGGGAAAATATTTATAGATATCATCCTCCAGTGACAACTTATCTTCTTTTGCCAACTGCAAAATTCCAAATGCTACAAATGTTTTGCTGATAGAACCAACATTGAATAATGTTTTAGTAGTGATCGGTTTCTTTGTAGTGAGGTCTTCAATGCCAAAACCTTTCTCGTAGATCACTTTTCCATTTTTTGCAATCAGTACAGAGCCGCCGGGCTCATTGGCCCGGAAAACTGAATCGAATATTTTATCAAACTCATGCGAAACAGAAGAAGAGGAGTGGGTACTGCAACTTCCGGTTATGGCAGCGATCAGGACAAAAAAAACAATTCGCATATAAATGTTTTACTCCAACTAAAGTAAAACAACTCTTTGAATAGTGACCGGTAACGTATAGCTT
>DASTIZ010000515.1:0-4770 GCA_035717045.1 Chitinophagaceae bacterium | reverse complement strand
GCCTAAGGCGAGACAAAACGGGCTTTTACAATATTGTTAATCTTTCTAATAAATGTTTTTCCTGTTATCCCTGATCCGGGCTGTCTTCTTTAAGACTAAAATCGGGTTGTTGTAGAATTGTTGCCTTTGTTTAGCATTGTTCCTGAGATTCTGCTTTTGCATTTCAATATCTGCAACCACCGGCGTGGTTGTCAGGTCATCAACGCGTATTATATAGACAGCGTCGCTTCCTGCAATTGGCTCGGGAACGACCTTGCCTTTGTTTGTACTATTGAAAATAGCTCCTAACACTTTGGGATCAACAAGTCCCCTGGCCCCTGTAATACGAACACTGTCGGCAGTGATAATTGAATCTTTTAGTGCTGCGGCCGCGGCTTCGAGTGTGGTCACCGTCCCTATCGCCTTCTTAATTTGTTCCGCTTTCTTTTTGTCTTTAAGTATTCTTTCAACACTTGGTGTTTGGGGCGTTCCGGCCCGGGCAACATGAACAGCTTGCGTGCCTTCTTTGAGAACATCCGTCACCACGGCTATCACCTGCTTGTTTCCAACCCTGGGATCACCGATCTTTTCCTGTTTTAACACGTCTCCTTTATCGGCCTTGTATATTTCTTTAATAAGTGACCGGCACGATATGATCTTGCCAAAACCACCAATGGCCGGAGCATACATCGCATCAATGTTCTTGATAGAAATGTCATTGGGCCCAATGTTCGTTGCTTCAAGCTTTTTATACTTTCCGTTAGATTTTGCAATGGCAGCTTCAAATGATTTCAAGTCCCTTGCTTCATTTGAAAACTTACTCGCTTCTTCAGAGGCCCTTCGTTCTGTTTCTTTGCTCGCAAGGATATTTTTTGAAAAGAAAGCAAACTTGTAATAAGGCTGAATATTCTTTTGATCAACGATCTCGATGTAATGATAGCCGAATTGAGTTTTTACCTTTTCCCGCTGACCCTTTTTTCCGTCGAATAAAATATATTTTGCAAAATCCTGGTCGAATCGCTGAGCATCGGTAATATCCTTTATTGAAAATCTCATAATTCCAAGGCTGTCCTGTGTATTTGCCACGGAGTCCATGCTCACTTGTTTCATTACTGTGACAAAGTTTGCGCCGCCCTTGATAACATTTATTACGCTATCAAGTCTCTTTGAGGCAATGCTATCAGGTATGGCGCCAGCACCCTGCGTTCTTATTAATATATGGCGGCAATAAACACTATCTGCCAATCTTCTTTCGTCAACCTTTTTAGCCAATACATATGAGTGCTGCTCCAGATAAGGGCCGTAAACCGAATCCTTTGGAATAGTAATGATGCTGCTGTCAGATATAATGGATTGTAACTCTGTTTTATTCGAATACTGGTCCAGATAAGGCGTGGCGCTCCCGCGGCCGGAAAGAAACCTGGCAGGCAGTGTATCTTTGGCAAAATCCTCTTTAAGCCTGGTTAGTTGTGCTCTTATCTGTGCAGAATCTTCAGCAGTAGCTGCGGCATCAAAAAGCACATATGCAATGCTTCGGCTTTCTTCCTGCCTGTACAGCTCCTTATGTTTGTTTACATAGTCTTCGATCTCCTGGTCAGTAACCGTAACAGCGCTATCAGATATATTCGTGTACGGATGCCTGATATAAGAGATCTTCCCCATCAGCGCCGCATCAGCGTTTTGCTTTTCAACATACCACTTCGGATAATAAATGGCATTCTGAAGAACAGCATCATATTTTTGCTTTTTCAGTTCGTATTCATAATCGGCCAGGTACATATTTAACCGATCCCTGTCAGCGACGTTGCTGCTTCTTTTCGTCTGGTTTATCCAGTTTTGCAACCCCGTCAGATCAAGATTACCCATTTGGTCTGTAAAATTTTGCCTAAGATCAGGCGGCGGATTTTTATAGAAGTAATCAGTAAATTCTTTCGCTCCCACCTCAATGCCTGCCTTTTCAAATTCAGAGTTCATGATGATCTTCTCTACATCGCGGTTCCAGAGGGATTCGTTGGTATTGTGTCTTTGCGCCTCGTCATAGTCCTGGCCCATTTGTTCTGCCCTGGCTCTTTCCTGTGCTTCAGCGCCCTCTAATCTCATCTGAAAATCCCTGTAGTCGATTTTTTTTCCATTGATAACCCCGATCGTTGTCTCGCCCCCGACCATCCTGCTTTGTGCCTGGAAATAATCTGTAAGAATAAAACCCAACAACGCTAATGCAATTGCCACGACCGCCCACTTTGCATATTTTTCACGAATACTCTGAATGACTGACATATTAATAAAATAGGATTATGAAATCGATAGCCCGCCCGAACGCATCGATCGGTATGGGGCGGCAAAAATAGGGGAAAAACTGTGGAAAAACGACCTCTGTTTGATGGGTTTTATTCCATCATGGAATGGCCTTCCTTAAGCGTCGAATAGTCACGCTTATGCCTTGGTTTGCTATTGAGGAAGTTGTCGTGCAGATCTACCCCGGGGAGCCCAACTGCTTCCGACAAATGATCAGTTAATGGCGGTCAATCAAATTTTGCGGGCGGTTGCCAGGTTCATTTCTTTAATAAGATGTGTGGCCCCCGCGAATTTGTCGATGATAAATAACACGTAGCGAATGTCGACCATGATATTCCGGCAAATGGTCGGATCATAATTGATGTCACTCATTGTTCCTTCCCAAACCCTGTCAAAGTTCAGCCCAATAAGGTAACCATTGGCATCAAGAGCGGGGCTTCCGCTATTGCCACCGGTGGTGTGATTGGCGGCAATAAAACAAACGGGCAGTTTTCCATTGATGGCATAAGGACCATAATCTTTGTTTTGATAAAGCGTCCTGATCTTTTCGGGTACATCAAATTCATAATCGCCGGGTTTATATTTTTCAATCACGCCATCGAGATAAGTATAAAAATCATATTTCACCGCGTCTCTTGCTTCGTATCCTTTTACGTTTCCGTATGTAACCCGTAACGTGCTGTTGGCATCAGGATAAAATCTTTTCTCTTTAAAAACATCCATTTGCGCCTGCATGTATGTACGCTGCAACTTATTTATTCTTGTCTGAATTTCATTGAGCCTCCCCTGTACATTAACCTGGTAAGTTTTTAAAACATCGTTGTATAACTTAACCGCATTATCATTTCGGATAAAGTCTATCGCTTCGGCAGTCGAGAGCTGGAGTTTTTCGTTCACCATTTTTGCGTTTAATAAAAATGTCTCCTGGTAGATCTTCTCTGCCAGCTTATCAAAATCAGCGGACATAGATTTCTCTTTCAACATTGGCAAAATGTTTTGTGGTTCCTGGTCCGTTACATACATTTTCAGCAACGCCGCAAAAAGCATCTTATCAACTTCTGTATTGTGCTCGGGTAAAAATCCGGCAATGAATTCCTGTACTTCTTTTTTCCGTTTTTGATAATTCGCTTCGCCGCCCTGGTCAAACGCAGTTACCAATGAAGTAAGCTGTCCTGCCATGGTAAAGAGCTCGATCTTACTTACTATCTCGTTGAAGTAGTCCCTTGCTAGTCCAAACGGTCTTAGTTCAGCATTGGCGCTGTTTAACTCCTGCAAAATATTTCCATAATTCGTTTTCCACCCGGGGTTTGCCATTACTCTTTTTTGAAACTCGGTCTCATATGCTTTCTTTTTACCCACTGCGTTGGTCCTGGTAAGACCGAGCACTTCTCCCTGCCATTTTTTATAGGAATTTTGAATACCCGCATATTTTGATGCATACTGAATTCTTATCTGCTCGTCTTTTCTCATGAAGGCATCGATTATAGTTAATGCTTTTTCGCGGATAGCAATTTTTGCCGGATCGTTTACTGTCATTATTTGTTCAACGGCAGCAGCAGGAAGATACTCCATTGTTCTACCAGGAAAACCAAATACCATTGTAAAGTCTCCCTCTTTCACTCCGCTCAGCGAGATCGTCAGAGATTTTTTAGGAACATAGGGAACATTGTCCGGAGAGTAATTTGCCGGCTTATTGTCTTTACCGGCATAAATACGGAATATCGAAAAATCTCCCGTATGTCTTGGCCACATCCAGTTATCGGTATCTTTTCCAAAATTGCCAATTGCGGAAGGTGGGGCGCCGACAAGCCGGACATCATTGTATGTTTCCGTTACGAAAAGATAGTATTGATTGTTCTCGAAAAATCCGCGAATTAATACCCGCTGGTAAGCTTCTTTCTTTACCGTACTGCGCAATGATTCCATGTTCTTATCTACCTGAGATTGTCTTTCGCTTTCACTCATCGTTGAAGTCACTCCCGACAAAACCTGTTTTGTAACATCATCAATTCTTACAATAAACGTTACGAATAACCCCGGATTGGGAAGCTCTTCTTTGTTGCTCATCGCCCAGAAACCATCCCGGATATAATTATGTTCAAGCGTGGAATGATTTTGCACTGCATCGAATCCGCAATGATGATTAGTAAGAACGAGTCCTTTACCGGATATTACTTCGCCGGTGCAAAATCCGCCAAAACTTACTATGGCATCCTTTAAACTTCCACTATTAATATTATAAATATCCCTGGCACTGATCTTCATGCCCAGACTCTTCATTTCTCTTTCGTTTAACTTTTCGAGCAGTACCGGCAACCACATTCCTTCGGTCGCCCAGGAAAAGGTTGAGATTAAGGTTAAGATTAAGGAGAGACAAATTGTTCTTACGCGTTTCATTTGTTTGTGTTTTATCTTTTTGGCCAAAGTAGCTCCATTAACGCTTGTTATTACGAACATAAAATTATTTAGGACTCATTCTATATAACAAGTGTGAAA
>DASTIZ010000514.1:0-2415 GCA_035717045.1 Chitinophagaceae bacterium | reverse complement strand
GCGGCGGCACGATCCCTAACCTGTCTTTTTGTTTCATTTCTGAGTTGTTTAGTTCCCCTGTAATTCATGTGTTCGTGGATTCCCATGCAACATCCATACCTATGTATTTTCAGCAACCTGCTACACTAATTTTATACCGGTGACACATCCTACTTGTCGTATGTTTTTCCTTTTGAGCCGAATAAACTATACACAACAATTCTTACATTTTTTTACTTCTTATCGCGGTAAGGCGAAGAAACACGTAAGGTTAACGCGAGGGTTTCCGGAACTCAGACAAGTAATATACCCCATGCATGGTCGTTCTGTTTTCCACATCATGCTCTCATCATTCCGAAGAATCTTCGGCATTTGCTTCCCCGCGCTAAAGTTGTATTTTGTCGTCTGCTGATCATGGAGGCGCCACACTTCAAATTACAACCTATGAAAACGATTTGCTTTGTTGTTGGAGTATCCTTTTTTATAGGGTGTTCAAAAAAACAATTAGATGATAATGCGATAATAAAGGAATTTGAAACCAGCCCCGGCCAATATTCGGCTTATACCATTCAAAAGGGTGCTCATTACTGCGATCAGAATCTCATTAAATCTATAGGGGTAGCTGAAATGAATTTTATGGTGAAGTTTGACAGCTCTGCGATTTATCAGACTGAGTTGCCGGAAAACCAATATGCTGTTAACAAGCTTTGGGGATTTAGTGAAGGAACCAGTAATCATTACAATAGTGCCCGTATCGGTTGGTCATGGACCGATAATGCCTTGCGTTTATATGGTTACGCGTATGTTAGTGGCCAACTGCACTACCAGGAAATAACTTCTGCACCGATTGGCGCTGAGATCAATTGCAGCATCAAACTTGATGCAGAAAACTACCTGTTTACAGTAAATGGTGTTTCCGTCAATTTACCCCGGGGAACGTCTGGCTCACAGGCGAGCGGGTACCAGCAGTACCCCTATTTTGGCGGCAGTGAAGTTGCCCCGCATTTATTTACCATTCTCATTAAAAGTTTATAACAAGGAAACTTCTGTTTCAAAAAGATTGGATGATATTTGGTAACTGCGTGTTTTAAAACGCCGCTTTCTCCCCCACTCCTTTTTCTTTCTTCAGTCTATAAATCTTTTCAGGCTCGGTGGTGGTTCCTCCGGTCAGGTTTTCTGATCCTGCTTTGGTAACGACGATAGTATCCTCCAAACGAAGATGGATCTTAAGTTCTTTATCTTCTATAATAGGCTCCACATTAAAAACTACGCCTTCCACAAAAGGTTTATCATAGGGGCCCACATCATGAACTGCCATGCCTACAAAATGGCCAATGTATCCCGGAAACAGTTTTTCGTACCCATGCTTCACATAGACTTCTTTTGCCACTTTTTTAAGGTCATCTACTGTAACTCCTGGCTTCATGGCAGCAATAACTTTTTCCTGCACTTCTTTTATACAGGTATACATTTTCAATTGCACATCGGTGAATTTTTCACCAACCGGCCACGTACGTGTGATGTCGGTAGTATAATAATGATGATCCGGTGCATAGTCAAGCAATATCACATCTCCATCTTTCATTTTATGATTGTTTGCATTGTAATGCCAGGTCAAACCTCTTTCACCTGACGCAGCAATGGCAAAATAAGCGGGTCCTTGTGTGCCTTCATTCTGGTAAATAAAATCGCAGGCAGCCACTACCTGGTATTCATACATACCGGGCCGGGTTACCCGCATAGCTTCATCAAAGCCAAGTGCACCGATACGTCCACACTCGCGAATAACATTGATCTCTTTTTCGTCCTTTACCCAACGCATCATATCCAAAACAGGTGTAAGATCTTTAACAGCAACTAATGGAAAGCGTTCCTTTACTTTATTAATAAAATTCACTTCCTTAGCTATTCGTCCATCCCAGGGATCATTCATATGATCAACCCGGTGTGCAAGGCAACGGTCCCTTGACATCTCAGCCGTTTCTTCGGGTGCAAATAATATATAGAACGATTGACCAGAAGATGCATAACGATTAAGAGCCGCAGTAAAACTGTTATTGGAAACTACCCGGGTCATTTTATAGGTCGCTGCATCTTTCGGACCAGGGGTGATCCACGCTTCCTGTTTAATATCGCCCGACATCTTATCAGGAACAAATAATGTAGCCGTTTTTGTTTTCCCATCCAGTATCAGTTTGGCATTGGGAATCTCCACACCGGTGAGATAAAAAAAATTATTATCCTGCCTGAACTGAATATACCCTTCCGGTAATTCTGCACCATGCAGGATAGCGATCCCATCACCGATCTGTTCCATCACTTTTGCTCTTCGCTTTGCAAAATCATCCGGTGTAAAATATTTAAACATTTGCTGTGCACAGGCAGTATTGGCGACAACAATAAGTATAATGAAAAATTTCAGATTATTTGTGTGCA
>DASTIZ010000513.1:0-2369 GCA_035717045.1 Chitinophagaceae bacterium | reverse complement strand
CACAGGTGTTGAAATCGGAAGCGGATGCTGAAAGTTTATATAATGAAGCGAGGAAAAAATTGCTCGATGTAAATAATTGGAACAAAGTGGCGGGAATTATTACTGCCCAATTTCAAATCGTTGATGAAAACGGTAAAGAAGTAAGCAGGGAAGTTAAAAAAGGAGATTACCTGAGGGTTGATATCCCCGGACCCGGCAGTAAAGAAGGTGATGGCTATGATTGGGTTTTCGTAGAAGAGGTGAATGAGATCAATAATGGATCTATTCAGTCTGTTGGGTTTCGCGTGAGGCCGGATAAAAATCCGTTTGGTGATAAAAATGAAACGGCACATTTCTATTCCAAAGAAGCTACCAGCTCTTTCATTATTATCCGGGAGAATGCCAAAGTAATTTCATGGATCGTTGATCGCAATTTGCTTCCTAACACCGAATCAGAATCATTGGTAGATAAAGTTCGTGACGTTGCCGTAGGGATCAGTGCAATTGCAGGATTTTCCAAAGTTCAATGGCAAGGTTTGGCAGATGGGCTTGTTAAAAATACAAATGAATAGTGCTATCCCTTTACATTCTTACGTCCACGCCTGCTTTGCTGTTGGCCGACACCCTTTTTCATTAATGCGGTTTTAGAAAGTGCAACCGTCGCGCTATTTGGAACAGCGAAGTGAAGCGACCAGCAACAACGAGCCGCCAAAAATGAAAGAAAGGTGGCCGATAACAATGACGGCCACCCCGCATCATCTTTTCATTTTACAACATAGTCATTCTTTGCACGATTGTCAATAATATATCGGGCTAATTTGTGCCCCATCTCCAGGCCAACTTGGTTATCGGTTTGAAAATGTATTCCCGCATAAAATCTTGAATCGGCACATTCCTTTGCTTTGCTATTAAAGAATTCTGCATCGGCCGGAAAAAAATAACTAAGTACAGTGGCAGCTGCAGAAGATGCAGTGGCATGACCGGAGGGATATCCTGGGAATGGTGGTGTTTCAAACAACGGTGTAAAGGTTGTATCATATTGAAATGGACGGATACCCCAATACGCATATTTTGCGTCCATAATGGCTATAGAAGCATCATGTATGGTAACATGCAACACTGTATATATGTGGGCAGATAAAGGAGCATTTTTATCAAGATGCAATTCAAACATTTTTTTGCTGGCAAGCTCGGTCCAAAAATCTAAACCGGTTAAGTAACGCCAGTATAATGCAAGGTGATCGGACATGGAATTTCTTTTAAAGCTTTTAAGCGCTTTCATATCATTCGAAAAATCAGGAGGCGGAGGGGGCCTGAACTGATCTCCGGATTTGAGGACGATGGGTTTCAAACCGGCTGCCGTAATGCCAACCGGGTATTCTCCCCTCCAAATTTTCGGATCATTGCGCATTGTGCCTTTCCATTGAATATCTGATCCATCTTTTTTCGCCTGTGCAATAATAAGGGCTGCCACCTGTTCCCCCAATTTCCAACCATCTTTCACATCGCTTGGAAATTGTACTCCTGCATAGATTCTTGATTCAGCGGCTTCTTTACCCAATCTTAATATTGAATCTGCAACTTCAGGAAAAAAATAGGCCAGAACATTAGCAGCGGCTGATGCCGTTACAGAATGTTCACAGGGATAAGAGGGTGTGGTCGGTGAGGTAATGACAGGTTTTACTGATGGGTCAATCTGGAACGGGCGTTTTCTCTGGTAAGTATATTTCGCTTTCCATGCTGCTGCCGTTGCATCACTGATCGCCATATTCATCCATGCCATTGGTGCACGCAGGAAAGTGCCAAAATTCTCGAAGGTGGTCATTTTCCAAGCAATTTCATTCCACCGGTAAGCAGGCGAACCTGCATCCCAATATTGGATCTCGTATAAAATCTTCTCATTTCGTTTAGCGATTTTTTCCTTTACCTCGGCTATTTCCTTTTGTGTCTGTTCCTTGATGGGCGGCGGTGGAACCTTTATTTGTCCCGCATCGGTCAATACCCAGGTTTTTAGTCTAGTTGAAGCTGTTTGGCTTTGGGAAGAAGCATGAATAAAAATACTGCATAATAAAGCGATCAATGACCATGATCTTCCGTAGCGAAAGAAAAACATAGTAGACATAGCTTTAGGGTTTTCGTTTATAATGCTTATTGAAAGGCATGAATTTGTTTTTTGAAAACAATTTAATACCTGTTCAAAATTATTTTGTTTACTAAATAATGAATTTGCTGTACAGCTCAAAAATTTGTTCAGAAAGGTCAAATAATATGTTGTTCAGGCAACAGTTACATGAACTGGTAAACGTTTCTTGCGGTATTGTAACGGAGAAGTATTATAATATTGTTTAAAAACCCGGTCAAAGTGAGTGATATTCTTAAACCCGCTTTCA
>DASTIZ010000512.1:0-7645 GCA_035717045.1 Chitinophagaceae bacterium | reverse complement strand
TTGGGGAATTCATCAATTGAACAGGGTAGGGAAATCGAATTGATGATCATCAATAAGCTTCCGTTTGCTTCCAGCAGCGAGCTCACTGTTTTTAACTGGCTGGAAAAAGAAATGATCGCCATTGAATAAAAATTCGTTTCGCAATAATTACAATATCCTTTAAACAAAAGAAAAATAGGATGGCTTTTATAGATAATGTTTTACAGGCACCTGCCTATGGTTGGAAAAACGAGAAGAATGAATTGATAATACCCACACGTCAAGAGTTATTCAGAGAATTTTTTTCACGGATTAATATTTTCAGGTCAAAAAAGAATTGGATCTCATTCATCGGGTGGTTCATGATCCTTTGCATGCTTCCATTCTGTTACTTTTTTTTAGTTCATTATTTTTCGTGGAAATTGCTTCCCGTGCTGTTTATTTACATGATGATCATCATGGGTACACATGGTACCATCTGGTTGCATCGTTACTGTACGCACCGGTCATTTACATTCCGTAATGGCATATGGCGGTTTATCACGCAGAATCTTGTTATCAAAACCGTACCGGAAGAATTGTACGTTGTTTCGCATCATGTTCATCACGCTAAGAGTGATCAACCCGGTGATCCTTATAATGCCCGCGCAGGATTTTTATATTGTTTTCTTGCTGAAGTCAATCACCAGGGGATCAATAAGGAAATGAATGAAAAAGATTATTTGCGTACCGCCCATTTCATGAAACATACCGGAGTTGACATAAACTCATACAAGGACTATAGAAGATGGGGTTCTATCGCGAGCCCGGCTTATACCATTGCCTTGTGGCTGGTCAATTGGGCATTTTGGTATACCCTGTTTTTTCTCATCGGCGGCCATGCACTTGCCTGTGCACTTTTCACCGGTGCCATGTTCTGGTATGCATTCGTAAGAGTATTCAATTACACGGGGCATGCCAAGGGCAAAGTAAAACATGTGGAAGGTTTGGATTTTGACAGGAGTAATTTATCAATCAATCAATGGCGGCCAGGTTTCTTTGCAGGCGAATGGCATAACAACCATCATCTTTATCCTGCTAGTGCAAGAGCAGGCTTTTTACGCTGGCAACTCGATCTCCCGTGGATCTATATATACACGTTATACAAACTTGGAGGGGTGATCGCTTATCACGATTCAAGAAGAGATTTTATTAAAAAATATTTTAAACCGTCAAGAAATATTGCGCCCATGAATAATGAAGGCGCGGCAAAGAGTGTACACACTGCGCCTGACAATGTGCATCAGCAAGTCTAAACCCTGTATCACAGATGTTTGCAAATTGTCCTTTTACCAATGTTGGTTAATCTATAACACTGCATGTGGGTTAAAAGTCATATCTTCACGGGGTGAGCAAAAGTTCTACTAACATTCAGTCAGGATCAGCATCAATTTTTACTCTTCGGACTTAGTAATAGTTATTCTCCTCTTTACTTTTTGTACGGCGCTTTGTCACAGTATTTTTTTTATTAATTAAATTTTGTTTTTTATGAACTTGTACGTTTCAAACCTCAGTTTTCATACGGGGGATGATGATCTCAGGAAATTATTTGAGCAATTCGGTAGCGTTACTTCAGCGAAGGTGATCAGTGACCGGACAACCGGCAGAAGCCGTGGCTTTGGTTTTGTCGAAATGGATTCAGAAACAGAAGCAAAGGAAGCTATTAAAGGATTAAACAATAAAGAAATCGAGGGCCGGTCAATGTCGGTTTCTGTAGCAAAAGAAAGACCCAGCCGTTCTGACAACAAGCGCTGGTAAATTGATAAATCTTAATTGAAAGAGCTCATCAGTGAGCTCTTTTTTTTGCGATGGAGACTGGATTAAAAGGCATATCTTTATCGTCCGAAAAAAGCAGTTTAACTCCCACCTTTCAGACAAACTCTTTTATCAATTCGGTCAATTAAATTCAAAAAAGATCACACATGGCAGAATCGTGGAAAAAAAAGGATCGCGAACAAAAAAAACAAAAAGCAAGAAATGAAAAGGCGGAGAGGATGCAGCAGCGAAAGGAAAACTCAAAAAAGAGTTTTGACGACATGATTGCCTATTTGGATGAGAATGGCAATCTAAGTGCTACACCGCCCGACCCCAGGAAACGAGTAGAAATAAAATTGGAAGATATACAGGTAGGAGTACCTGAGTATGTGCCGCCAACAGAAGAAGAATTAACAAGAACAGGAAAAGTGACTTTTTTTAATAATGCAAAGGGTTTTGGATTTATCAAAGACCTTGTTTCCCAGCAAAGTGTTTTTGTGCATGCAAATAATCTTGACTTTCCAATCAAGGAAAATGACAAGGTGAGTTTTCAAATTGAAATGGGACAACGCGGGGCTGCGGCGGTCAAAGTGAAATTAATCGCCTGATACCATCTCCCAAACTGACCTGCGATCTTAAAGTAGTCTCGCCTTTTGCCGGAATTCCTGGAGGTAGATATTGATATAATCTTTCAATACTTTGTTACAGAGGTCAGTGTTTCTTATTGATTTATGGCTGGTCAGCAATTCATAGGCAACACCTTCGAGTTCGGATTTCAATGTGTTCAGGTATTTTCCCATTTGTAATTGAAATACATTTTCGTCTTTTTGCCTGTCAAGCTTTTTTACGGACAGACGAAACTTCTCATAAATAGACGTGAATACTTTTTGGGCCTTTGTATTGAAGTTGACCGATAATTGTTCGAATTCCCTGTCCATATCTTCCACCCGTTTAGAAATCACCAGGCAAAAATCCAGCCGTGCCCGGCTCAGCTTCCTATAAATTCTGTGGTATTCGTGATCGACAGTTGACAATCTGGGTTCATACTAAAATTAAATTGCTGATGCTGCATCAGGGTTTCTGCCGGCTTGTTTTCCTGCAACACCATGATCAGGTCGGTGACCAGGACAGGATGTTTTGCATCATAATCAACCCGGCCATTTTTTAAGGTGACCGTCGGAAAGTTGAGTTTGATCTTTTTACCTCCCGTGGCCCGTTCAAAATCGGTGTGGTTCATATCAAGCTTTTGCTCACCACGGGCCGAACGTTTCATTAAAAAAACAATAACGGGCAGGTATTTTTTCCAGGTTTGTACGAACATAAATTTTGGGTTATTAATTACTTGGTACTATTCTTCATCAGTAAGCCTGGTAAACGAAAGACCATTAAAAATCTTGGGAAGGTCCATATTCCTTGTCCGGTTCCATTCTTCGATTTTTGCATCGCTCACTACCCTCCAGAGGTTCTTACGTTTTAATTCATCATAATCCACCGAGCGGATAAACATGCCTTTTACAGAACTTCTCTCTTTAAAGTGTATGTTTACAGCAGCACTTTTTCTGCTTTTGTTTTCAACAAACTTTTCGATCATTTCAGTCGTCATATAAGAATTATTTTTTTGAACCAAATAATTAAGATGCCGGTTCGGGTGCTCATCTCTTTTATTCGGGATAATCTAAAACACTTGAGAAGAATAGCAGGTGTAAAGGATAAATGCTGGTGGAAATGATTTGTCAGTTACAAGAGCCGTAAAACTCAAATTACGCATGTAAAGATAAGATTTTATCAGCTGAATCGGGGATTTATTTATTAGGGAATCGACACCATTCATCTTTGGGTAAACATCGGATCCGCCAAGGTCCTCAAAAGAAATGCTGTAGCTTTATCAATATGGTTTCTCCGGTAATTTTTTAAAAATATAAATGTTATGAAAAGATTTGAAAACCACTCAGCGATCATTACCGGTGGTGCCGAAGGAATAGGGAAAGGAATCGCTGAACGAATCGCATCCGAAGGAGGGACGATATCACTGTTTGACGTGAATAAGGCCTTGCTGGAAAAAACCGTCGAAGGATTGAGAAATCAGGGTTTTGATGTGGATGGTTACGTGGTGGATGTTTCGCTGGAGCATTCAGTATTGGAGGGAGTACAAGCGGTAGAAGAAAAGCGCGGGCAAATACACATTATGGTGAATGCTGCGGGAATAGTGGGACCATCAGCCACAAAAATTACCGACTACCCGGCCGAAGAATACGATAAGGTATACGCTGTGAATCTGCGTGGCTCATTTCTAATGACGAAGTATGCTGTGAAAGCAATGGAGAAATATAATTACGGACGCATACTATTACTGGCTTCCATTGCCGGTAAGGAAGGCAATCCTTTTATGGCTGGTTACTCTTCGATGAAAGCAGGTGTCATCGGACTCGTAAAAGCCATTGGAAAGGAATATGCACAAACCGGCATCACGATCAATGGTCTTGCACCGGCTGTTATAAAAACTCCGATGAATGAAAAAACGGCGCCGGATCAGCTTGCCTACATGACGGCTAAAATTCCGATGGGCCGGCTGGGTAGGGTTGAAGAGGTAGCTGCGTTATCCTGCTGGATCGTATCGAAAGAAGCGAGTTTTAATACAGGATTTATTTTTGATATTTCCGGAGGGAGGGCTACCTACTGACTAGCGTCACAGCAAAAAAAAAATCATAAATCACTGTATCATTTTCCCTTTTATGATCTCCATCAGCTCGGCTTTATAGTTTTCACCGATCAATATTTCGGACGTAACATTTTTTAACCTGACGAGGTTGCCTTCAATGCCGGTGATGCGGGAGATAGGAATGATAAATGATTTGTGAACACGGATAAATTGCTTTTTAGGCAACCGTTCTTCCAGTTCTTTCATACTGGTGTAGACAAATGTTTTTTGACCGCCCCTGTGAATAGCTACATAGTTCTTCATACTTTCAATAAAATCAATGTCAGCGAGGTTGATCTTGAGCAGTTTGCCTTTGGATTCTGTTTTTACAAATAAATAGTCGTCTTCTGTTTTTTTATGAGAAGATGTTTCATTTAATGCATTGATCTGCTCTACCGCTTTTTGTACCGCTGCCAAAAAACGGGGCAGCCTGATAGGCTTTAAAAGATAATCCACCACATAAAGATCATACCCCTCTAAAGCGAATTCGCTGTAAGCCGTTGTCAATATCACTTTGCTTTTGCCTTGTATTGCTTTGATAAAATCAATACCCGATATTTCGGGCATTTGTATATCAAGAAAGACCAGGTCGATCTTTTGTTGACCCACTAGTTGTAAGGCCCCGATCGGGTTTGTAAAGCTTGCCACTAAATGCAAATGCGGTGTCTGCTTTACATAGTGATCCAGCACTTCAATGGCATGCGGTTCATCATCTACAATGATACAGTTGATCATAACTGGTCAATGATTAGTTCCGTGGTATAAAATTCAGCTTCATCTTTTACATTGAACTTATATTTATCACCGTAAGCAAGGTCGAGTCGCTTCTTTATGTTTTCCAATCCAACTCCGGTTGACAATTCTTTAGGTCCTGTTTTCTTCTTATTCCGGCAATAAAATGAGATCTTATTTCTCTCAACATTCAATTTTACATCGATCGGGTGTTCCTGTTTTTTAAGATCACCATGCTTAAAGGCATTTTCCACAAGAGTGATCAATACAAACGGGATGATCATAGCCCCGTCAACGACCCCGGATACCTGGAAATTTACATTTAGTTTATTGTCGAATCGCAATTGGTTTATTTTGATCACATTTCTTACATGTTCAATTTCATCTTTCAGCGGCGCTTTTCCTTCCTTTGCATTGCCTTCGCTAAGTGCGTAGCGCATGATATCGCTTAGCGTGAGAATGCCTTCCGACAACTCATTTGAATAAGGAAGTGATTTCGCATATAAAAAATTCAGGGTGTTATGTAAGAAATGCGGGTTGATCTGTGCTTTTAAAAAATTCAGGTTGGCCTCTGACTTCTCCACTTCCAGCTGTAGTTTCTGCGCTTCGAGGATCTTTCGTTGCTTTTGTCCCTCCCGTAAGTTGGTAATATAAGCAATGACAAAGCTTAACCCGAAAAACAGGCTCATATTGATCATTGCTGAAAAGAACATCAATGGAAGGGACGGATATGAATAGCGCATCGCTTGCGGCAGAAAATAAAACAAGAGGGTATCATACCCGAAACTGATCAATAAAATAATAATAGAAACCTTAAGAAAGGAAATGAATTTTTTCTTTTGTGCGATAAGGTTGTAATAATAATTGGTGGTAAAATAAAAAAACAGGATTGTGAACACGAACCCCAATCCATACCGGAGCGCATGCACATGAGCCTTCACTGAACCGAGTTCCCGTTTTGCTGCCTCATTGGGATACAATGCATAACTGATAAGTATCACACAGCCGAAAAGGATATAAAGTCCAAAAACGATCCAGACTACATTCCAAAAACGATATCGGGTTTTAAATCTCATGTTTCCGGTTGTGAATATATGCCATCAATGCGGCTTCCTTATTGTCTATGAAAAAGGAAATTAGAAAATCGCACTTAAGATCGGCAATTTTCCAATTTCCAAGTTTTGTTTTTCGCAGCTTTAATTATTTCCTATTCCCATACCACCACTTTGCTGGGTTCTCTTCAATTCATCATCAGCCCCGCCTGAACGTTGTCTTGCGGGTTTCACACCATTATTTCCAAAGCGCAGGTTGAAGTTTAGTTTGAATTGACGGCTTTCCCAACGAGAACTAAACCGGGTGGTCTGGCCCGCAAAGTCCGACACCGCCCGGAATCTCATTGTATGGAAAACATCACTCACCGAAGCTTTGATGGTCGCTTTTCCTTTCATTATTTGTTTTTGCAGGCCTGCATCAACACTGTATAATGATCTTCCCCTGAAACTACCCGCATAGATAGTTGGTGCATTATAGAAGCCACTCAATTCAGCCGTCCACGTTTTTGCAAACTTCAAACTGTTTTGCACAAAGAAATTCAAACCGAAGGCATCAAGATCCACTTTACGGCCGTCACCGAAATCAGCATGGTATTTTGAATAATTAGTGCTCAGGCTGGTGAACAGGCTGTATGATTTATATTGGAAAGGATAACTGACTGCCAGGCTTGTGATATCCTGGGTTGCCAGGTTCTTTTTGGAGATAAATGCTTTTGACTTCTCTGCTGTATCGATCAGCTGTGTGAACATATCTTTTACATGACTATAATTTAATGTTATGTTCAATTTATACTTGTAAGTATGGGTAAGTCCAAAACTGTTTGTGTACTGGGGCCGGAGATTAATGTTCCCTTTCTGGAATGTATATTCATCCAGTTTAAATTCAAACGGATTCAGGTCCTGGTACGCAGGCCGGTCGATGCGACGGCTATAACTAAAGCTCCATTGCTTCATCGGATTCTTATTGAACGTAATGGCACCACTTGGGAAAAGATCTGTATAACTTCTTTCAAAGGACGAAATACTGGTAATATAGTTGCTGCCAGCCTGCTTCAAACCGGTGGAAACCCCTTTCGAAACCGTGTTCTCAATTCGTAAACCTACCTGGATCATGAATTTTTTATATTGACGGTTGTAGTTTACATAGCCGGCATTGATATTTTCCCTGTATACAAAATGGTTGCTGCGATCATTGTCAAGTTCTTCGCCTGTTGCGTACACGTTATAGCGCTGGAAATTATTATCCGTTTCAACCCATGCTGATTTGGCCCCGACGCCCAGCTTTCCTTTCTTAAAAGGCACTTCATAGTCTGCCTTGATCGAATTGATGTTGATATCGGCGGGTGAAAGCATGTGGTAAATAGTGCTGCTTAATTTTATTTGCCCGGTG
>DASTIZ010000511.1:0-9845 GCA_035717045.1 Chitinophagaceae bacterium | reverse complement strand
TTGTAGTCAATTTTTCCAATGACGTGGTTGAAAACACTTCAGCAAACGACAGGGACCCGAGTCTCGAAAAGATCCAGAATATCGCGATCAGGAAAGCAAGATCACCAATGCGGTTCATCACAAATGCCTTTCTTGCCGCATAATTATATTGTGTGTTCTTAAACCAGTATCCGATCAACAGGTAAGAACAAAGCCCGACACCTTCCCAGCCAATAAACAGAATTACAAAGTTGGCGCCCATTACCAGTAACAACATGGAGAACACAAACAGGTTGAGATAAGAAAAATATCTTGCAAAATGTTCCTTGCTCTCATGGTGCATGTACGATACAGAATAAACATGTATCAAGAAGCCAACGCCTGTAATTATTAAGAGAAAAACTGTTGCCAATGCATCTATCTGGAATGCAAAACGAACCTTAAGATCGCCGGCTGAAATAAAAGTGAAATAGTCAGCCACGCCGGTATTGCCATCTTTTACGGCTAAGAAAAGCCATATACTAACAATCAAAGATGCGAGGACAACACCGCTTCCGATTATCCCGGTCAATGACTTTGACAAATATTTTCGTCCCAACCCGATGACCAGGAAACCGATCAACGGAAATAATGGAACGAGATAAGATATTTGTAGTGCGTTCTTCATATCGAAAAATGAGGCCCGAGGCCTGAAGTCTGAAGTCAGACTTCAGTGCTTCAATGCTTCAGCCTGTTCAAAAAGTTAATATCTACCGAATGAATATTCCGGTACATCATTACAATGATCGCTAATCCAACACTTACCTCCGCCGCAGCTACCACCATAATAAAGAACACAAAGAGTTGCCCGTCACTACCGGCCGCCGCATTTTTAAAATGATGCATTTTTGAGAATGCAACCAATAGCAGATTCACTGCATTCAACATAAGTTCAATGCACATAAAAATGACGATGGCATTGCGTCTTGTCAATACTCCTACAATCCCAATACAGAAAAGCGCAACAGACAACAATATGTAATAATTGACCGGCATGTTCTAATTACTGGTTACTAGATACTAGATACTGGATACTGGATACTGGATACTGGATACTAATTAACCCGGATCTGGAATCCAGGATCCAGCATCAAGCTACTCTTTCTTCCCAATCATCACCGCACCGACCATCGCACTTAGAAATAAAATACTGCTTATCTCGAACGGCACTACAAAATCAGTGAAGAGTATTTTACCTAAGTTTTCAATTAATCCTATATCTCCCATTCTTGTTTCCGCAATTTCTTTCCCGATATCTGCTTTTTTTAAAGCAGCTATCAATACCAGCAATAAGCTTCCTCCTGCTACGGCGCCGGCCAGTTTTAACCAGCGATTCTTCTGCGGCTCTGTTTCTTTTTTCAGATCCATCAGCATCAGCACGTACAGGAACAGCACCATAATGGCGCCGGCATAAACAATGATATTTACAATAGCAAGAAATTGGGCATTCAATAGAAGGTAATGACCGGAGATTGCAAAGAAGACAAGGATCAGCCAGATCACGCTGTGTACCGGGTTCCTGCTGGTGATCACCATCAATGCGCTAAACAGTGCCATCACTGAAAGTACCCAGAATAATATTGGTGTTATTCCCATTTCTCAAAATCAGTTATCCGGTAATAATTAATTATTAATTAATAATTATTAATTACTTTTTGGTTTCCTTTCACCCAGCGCCTTCTTATACGCTTCAGGGTTTTCTTTAGGATGGGGGATCAGCAAATCTTCTTTTTTATAAATAAATCCCTGCCGCGAGTAATTTGCCGGTGCAAAAGTCTGCGATAAATAAATCGCGTCTTTCGGGCAGGCTTCCTCACACAAACCACAAAAGATGCAACGCAGCATATTGATCTCATACCTCGCTGCATATTTTTCTTCACGGTACAAATGTTCTTCGCCGGGTAAACGTTCCGCTCCTTCCATGGTAATCGCTTCAGCAGGACAAGCTACTGCACATAACCCACAAGCTGTGCAGCGTTCACGACCTTCCTCATCACGATTCAGGATATGTAAGCCCCGAAATACCGAGCTGAAACTTCTTTTCTGTTCCGGAAACTGGATCGTTGCCTTCTTTTTAAAAATATGTTTAAAAGTTATGATCATCCCCTTCACAACATTCCACAGGTAGATCTTCTCTAATGCCGACATCGGCCTCCGGTCCACCAACTTTGCTCTGTTTGTTAACGACTGCATATCACGGTTTCAAAAAGTTCGCAAATATATCTTATGAGCCCAGCAACAACAATTCTTTTTTCGTTGCGTCAATCGTGAATTACCAATGGTCAATAAGCATCACGCAATAAAATTCACTATTGCACATTCACCATTCACCTCACTTTTGTAACAACAATATCACGACAGCTGTTGCCACCATATTCAAAAGAGCCAATGGTATCAGTGATTTCCAGCCCAAATTCATCAATTGGTCATACCTGAATCTCGGGATGGTCCATCGTATCCATATAAACACAAATACAAAGAACAAAGCCTTTGCCATCAGTACTCCGAATCCAATTAATCCCACCCACCATGAATTGCCCCACGCTGCTTCATTCACAAAAGGAATATCATACCCTCCAAAATATAAGGTTGCCATCACGGCCCCGCTGATGAACATATTGATGTATTCAGCAAATAAATAAAAGCCCAACTTCATTGATGAATACTCCTGGTGATAGCCAAAATTCAACTCATTCTCTGCTTCCGGCAGATCAAAAGGTGTGCGGTTGCATTCAGCCAAGGCGCAAACAAAAAATATGAGAAACCCTAACGGTTGATAAACTACGTTCCAGATCCCTTCTATTTGCTGGCCCACGATTTCACTCAATCTCAAAGAACCGGTCAACATCAATACTGCAATCAGGCAAAGTCCCATCGCTAATTCATAACTGATCATTTGCGAAGCGCCGCGAATGGCAGCCAACAACGAAAACTTATTATTCGATGCCCAACCACCGATCATAATACCATATACTCCCAGGCTTACCACTCCAAATACATACAACATTCCAATGTTGATGTCCGCAACCTGGAGATTAATTTCTCTTCCAAACAAATTGACAGTGGGACCCCACGGAATGACGGCACTGGTCATCAGCGCCGTGATCATTGCCAACGCGGGACCCGCGACAAAAAGGAATTTGGAAGACGCATTTGGAATAATCTCTTCCTTCATGAATAATTTTAACCCGTCAGCAACAGGCTGTAGCAATCCAAACGGCCCGGCCCTGTTCGGTCCGCGGCGATCCTGTATCACCGCTGCAACTTTCCTTTCTGCCCAGGTTGCATACATTGCAATAACCAATGATATAGTTACCACCGCTAAGATCAAGATTGCTTTTTCCAATAATATTGCCCAATCCATAAACCCTGGATCCCAAATGGGATTTTACAAGTTTTAAAATTTAATATTTTCTCACACTTCTTCTTTTCATCGTCACCGTATAACAAAACTTCCCTGAAGCCCCGTTAGGGGGTTTGGGGGTATGTTTTACTGGTAGCCGGCCCCGGTATCTTGCTCAGATCAACCTCGGGTTCATTCACACCACTTATTGTATGGATATCCATTAATAAGTTTGGTTGCCTGCCACCCATTACTTCCGGCAAAGCCTCTCTTGGCATTTCCAATACTTTATACTTATTCTGAGAAATTACCGAATGACGACTCACGTTGGTCAATCCTTCAATTTCCCAATCGTACTTGTGTTTTTTATGAAAGCGGCAATCGTTACATATCCAGCCTGGTTTACCATCATACGTTTGCACCTCGCCCCACTCATCCTTTCTTGCCGTTACCCTCAATACTTCATCGCCGCGCAACCATAGGGTTACCTTACCACAACACTTATCACAGTTTCGATGAGCATCCATTGGCTTGGTAAACCAAACACGATTTTTAAATCTAAACGTTCTATCAGTTAACGCACCGACAGGACACACATCGATCATATTGCCTGAAAAATCATTATCGATGGCTTTTGAAATATAAGTTGATATCTCAGAATGATCGCCGCGATCCAATACTCCGTGCACACGATGATCAGTTAATTGATCCGCCACATAGGTACAGCGATAACAAAGAATGCATCTTGTCATGTGCAATTGAATGTAAGGCCCAATATCTTCTTTCTCAAATGTCCTCCTTCTGAATTCGTATCTCGTTCCTTCTTTGCCATGCTCATAGGATAGATCCTGCAGATCACATTCACCAGCCTGATCACATATCGGGCAATCAAGCGGATGGTTGATCAATAAGAACTCAACCACTCCTGCTCTTGCTTCCAGCACCCTTTCACTGGTCAGGCTTTTTACAACCATACCATCCATTACATTGGTACGGCAGCTTGCTACCAGCTTCGGCATTGGTCTTGGATCTGCTGCAGAACCAGCAGCCACTTCGACCAAACATGTACGGCATTTACCCCCACTTCCCTTCAGGTGTGTGTAATAGCACATCGCAGGCGGAGTTACATCACCACCAATCTTTCTTGCGGCCTGCAACACCGTTGTCCCAGGCTCAACATCGATCGTGATATTATCAATTGTTATCTTAAATAATTTTTTTTCTTCAGCCATAGGTCCCTCCATCTCCCCGACGGGGAGGGTTTGAACATTTCCTGTATTTGAGATTCCGCATCAAATATTTGTCAAATCGCCGAGATAAGGCCTGCCTTGTCTCAGCAAATCATACTGCAACGTCCGGGGGTTTCGCATAGTTCGCCAAGCCATAATTTCTTCTCAAACATTCTTCGGGATTTAATACATGCCATTCAAATTCATCCCTGAAATGACGAATCGCTGCCGCTACCGGCCATGCAGCTGCATCACCTAACGGACAAATTGTATTGCCTTCAATCTTCCCTTGAATGTCCCACAGCAAATCAATATCACTCATCTTACCTTTTCCCTGGTCAATATTCAATAGGATCTTTTCCATCCAACCAGTCCCTTCCCGGCAAGGAGAACACTGACCACAACTTTCATGACGATAAAATCGTGCGAGGGTGTACGTATGTTTCACTACACACTGGTCTTCATCCATCACGATAAACCCTCCACTACCCATCATTGAACCGGTTGCAAAACCCCCATCCGCTAAACTTTCATACGTCATCATTCGCTTTTCGCCTTTCGCGGTTGTCAGTAATAAATTCGCAGGCAAAATTGGAACAGATGATCCACCGGGAATACAAGCTTTTAATCTTCTCTTATTTGCAATACCTCCACAGTATTCATCACTGAAAATAAATTCCTCAACAGAAATATTCATTTCGATCTCGTATACACCGGGCTTATTAATATTGCCACAGGCAGAGATCAATTTCGTGCCCGTTGATTTACCAATGCCTATTTTTGAGTATTCATCACCGCCATCATTCACGATAGGAACAACAGCCGCGATCGTTTCTACATTATTAACAACAGTTGGACAATCCCATAGACCTTTTACAGCGGGGAAAGGAGGTTTTATTCTTGGATTACCTCGTTTTCCTTCCAACGATTCAAGCAATGCAGTTTCTTCACCGCAGATATAGGCACCCGCTCCGCGATGAATATATATCTCACAATCAAAACCGCTGCCTAGAATATTTTTACCCAACCAGCCGTTGTTCTTTGCTTCGGTTATGGCTTGTTCCAAAATATCAACGATCCAGGCAAACTCACCACGGATATATATATAAGATCTGCTTGAACCGATCGCATAAGATGAAGTAATGATCCCCTCGATCAACAAATGCGGAACAAACTCCATCAAATAGCGATCCTTAAAAGTTCCGGGTTCAGATTCGTCTGCATTCACGACAAGATATCTTGGAATACCTGCCGGTTTTGCCAAAAAGCCCCATTTCATTCCCGTAGGAAATCCTGCACCACCACGACCACGCAAACCGCTTTTTTTTACCTCTTCAGTCACGTCGTCAGGTGTCATTGATTTCAATGCTTTTTCAACGCTGCGATAACCACCATTCCTGCGGTATGCATCATAATAGCGTATGCCTTCAACCCCAACTTTATCTAATAACAATTTTCTTGACATAATTTCTACAAGGAAACATCACCTTTTACGTTCAACCAATCAGCTTGTCCCCATGGATTTTTGTAATAAATTAAGTTGCCAATATGATATAAAATCATCAAAAACCGGTACCAAAAATTCCTCCAGGAAAGCCTTGAAAATCAACCTGGAATTTTATTGTGTCCCTGATAAGAAAATGCAACCTTCAAAAAAGTCAAAAGAGCTGAATAAAACTTCCAGTTGTTCTTTCTGTTGATATAACTTTTTTCAACCAGCCTATAAACAGATGCTTACAATTTCGCACTCTGCCTCGCTATTAACCGCCACCCTTTCCTGGTCTTTATCCAAAACTGCATCACATGCAATGTTAACTTAAATGCTGTTCCATTCACGGCGCCCTCGGCATTTGTAACCGTTTTCGCGGTTGCATACTTTTTACTTATGGCTACAATTGCTGCGCTGTTATTCTCGATTTTATTATAAACGAGTTTCCCACTCTTAAAATCACTTACTATATCGGTCCTCGTTTGGATCCATCCGTTCGAATGACCGAAGCTGACCTCTTTATGTAGAACAGCATTCAATACCGCTTCGTCTTTCCCCAGTAAAGCTTGATCCAGGTTCTTCATGGCCTCTTTTAATGTAATGCTGTCGACTTGGGCTGTGACCACCAAACTTGTAAAGAACCATGATATGATGAACAGTATCCTCATTTTATTGGATCCTTGATGCTTTTCTCCTGTACAATTTCCATTTCCCCTTTTCTTTTATCCATACCAACTCCAGGTTTAGTCTTAACATCGATTCAGATCCATCAGCCTTTTTTTCTTTTGCTACAAACGGATGACGCACGACGACCGAATCATTTACCGTTTCTGATTGAAAACCAAACACGGTATCTATTTTCGTATATATCGATTTATTTTGAACGATGTTTTTTATAGCCTCAGCTCTTGATTCTACCTTACCGCTTGAATGAATATACGTCGCATCCTTTGCAAATAATTCCTCAAGTATCAGGCTGTCCTTCGTTCCAAATACGGTTCGCTCAAGAAGGGATGTGTTTTCGAGTGCTTGTTTCTCTCCTTGTGACGGACCACAGCCACAAATCGCCGGTAAAAGAATCAATATGGTCAGTAAATTCTTCATTAATTATTCTGAACAGAATTTCTCCTGCATTCATCAATAATCGCATCTACTTTTTCTTTAGTCAAATGTTCACGATAGGTTTTCCCCAGTTGCATCATGGGCGCATAGCCGCAAGCTCCGAGACATTCAACTGTTTTGAGGGTAAACATTCCATCGGCAGTGGTTTCACCGGGCCTTATTCCCAGCTTTTCATAAATGTGTTTAATGATATTGTCACTGCCATTAAGCATGCATGGTCCTGTTTGACAAACTTCAAACATATATCTTCCAACAGGCTTTAGGTTGTACATGCTGTAAAATGTAGCTACTTCGTATACTTCGATCGGCTGAAGCTTGAGGACCGCCGCAACATAATCCATTGTTTCCGCGCTCAACCACCCGCCAAACTCCTGCTGTGCCAAATGCAGAACCGGCAATAAAGCACTTTTGTGTTTGCCCTCAGGATATTGCTGAACGATTTGTTCAACCTCTTTTAACTTACTATCTGAAAATTTGATCATCTATTTTACATTTTTGATTTTTGATTTTTGATTGACTCCGGAAAAATCCGCAATGGTCAATCTAAAATCTAAAATATCAAGCGTCCATTTCTCCTGCTATCAAATTCAAGCTGCTCAATGTTACAATGGCATCACTCATCATACTGCCTTTTGTCAGTTCCTCAAAAGCCTGGTAATAGATAAAACATGGACGACGGAAATGCAAACGATAAGGTGTCCGCCCCCCATCACTGATCAAATAAAAACCAAGCTCCCCATTAGCGCCCTCCACGCAACTATATAATTCTCCGGCTGGGATCTTTGTCTCTCCCATGATTATCTTAAAATGCCAGATGAGTGCTTCCATCTTTGTGTACACATCTTCTTTTTCCGGCAAATAATACTCGGGTACGTCGGCATGAAAAATTTCAGCTTCGGCGCCACCCATGTCTCTTACTTTTCTGAGCGCTTGTTCAATAATGCTTATCGATTCCCACATCTCATCATTACGCACCTGCCAGCGATCATAATTATCGCCTGTCGTTCCTACAGGAATAGTAAACTGAAAATCCTCATAGCTTGAATAAGGCGTATGGATCCTTACATCATAATCAACGCCGGCGGCGCGAAGGTTAGGACCCGTAAACCCGTAGTTCAGTGCCCTGTCTGCACTGATGGCCCCTGTGCCCTGAGTGCGCTCAATGAATATCCGGTTACGCTCAAACAGGCTAATAAATTCCTTCAACACATCAGGATACTCGGCAAGAAACTTATCGAGCTTCTGAAATGCTATATCATTAAAGTTCCTTTCAAAACCACCAATGCGGCCAATGTTTGTCGTGAGCCGCGATCCACAGATCTCCTCATAGATCTCATAGATCAGCTCGCGATACTGCATCACGTATAAAAATCCGGTGTAAGCACCCGTATCAACACCAACAATAGAATTGCAAATAAGATGATCCGATATTCTCGCCAGTTCCATGATGATGATCCGGAGATAATCAACGCGTTTCGGAGTTTTAATATTTAATAACTTTTCGCAGGCGATATGCCAGCCCATATTGTTGATAGGAGAAGAACAATAATTCAACCGGTCGGTGATCGGTGTGATCTGGTAAAGCGGTCGGCGTTCTGCGAGTTTTTCAAAGGCACGATGAATGTAGCCGACAGTTTGTTCGGCAGAAACAATTCGTTCCCCATCCAATTCCAGAATATTTTGAAACACACCATGCGTGGCAGGATGTGTAGGCCCAAGGTTAAGTGTAGTGGTGGTCTTTTCTATCGAGCCTTCCGGTAATCTTATATGTTCATGTTCTGTCATAAACCCCAACCCCAACTGGGGGCATTATACATTTCTATTTTTAAACAACCCCTGAAGGCCTTTGTGGTCTCACCTTCATTCCCAAAAAACAATTTATCGACTGCAAAAAAAGCCAAACTGCTGTCCCGAAAATTTTCCATGGCAATTTCATATTTCCTATAAAACCTCAGTACAGTTATTTCTCAATTTACAATGGAAAGTTCAACTTAAGTCCCCCTTCGTAGCGATCCCGGCACGGCGGGCGAAGCAACGGCGGACAATGGGTCTATCTTCCAAACATATCATCATCTTTATCTATCCTCGTCTGATCTTCTAACGGATATTCTTTTCTTAACGGGAAATAATCCATTTCATCCACATTTAAAATCCGTTTCAGGTTCGGATGACCGACAAAATTCACTCCGAAAAAATCATACGTTTCTCTCTCCATCCAGTTGGCTGCTGAAAACAAACCGGTTGCGGTATACACATCCGGGGTATTGATATCTGTAAAAACCTTGAACCTTATACGGACATTGTCAACAAGATTATGCAGGTGATAAACAACTGCCAGTTCTCTTCCGTTGTCATCGGGATAATGAACAGCCTGCAGGTCTGTTAGAAACCGGAATCTCAATTCTTCATCATCATATAAAAAATTAAGCACCTTCAGATTCATTTCTTTTGGTGCTTCAAATGTCAGCATACCATAAGGTTCAGAAAACGCTGTAACCTGTTCGAATTTTTCGACCAATCTTTGTTTTATCCTGTCGTTCGTTAAACTCATATTGATTTCAGATTTTAGATTGCAGATTTCAGATTAAAAATCCGAAATCGTAAATCCCAAATCGCAAATAACTATTGTATTCCGTAGCTTTCA
>DASTIZ010000510.1:0-6428 GCA_035717045.1 Chitinophagaceae bacterium | reverse complement strand
ATAATGATTTTATTCAAACATATCCTTCTATTGCGCAACGGGTGCCACAACATATGCTGGCATCTCATCTCGGTATCGCCCCGGAAACACTGAGCCGGGTCCGCAGAAAATCCATGCGCAAAAAATAACAACTGGTTTTTTGATTTTGACTTATGTCAACGTGCAGCTTGTTGCGGGCTGATAGTTTTGTTTTATCAAAAACAAATGAAATGAAAAGTAAATCAAACAAGATCCTGAAATGGACACCTTCTATCCTTGCAACAATGATCATTGCCGGAGGGGCATTCATGAAACTAACGGCTCAGCCTCAACTGGTTGAAGTTTTTTCAAAATCTGGATTGCTTCCTTACATGAAATTGCTGGGCGCGGCCGAACTGGTATTCGTTTTATTATTTCTGTGGCCACGTACGTTGAGGATTGGCTTCTTTTTATTGACTGGGTATTTTGGTGGCGCCATGGCTGTTGAATTATCTCAACATATCTTTTTCATCATGCCCGCAGTGATTCTTGCCATTGTATGGTTAGCGGCCTGGCTGCGTGACAGGGCTTTATTCGTGCCGGCTTACCAGGCTCAGCAATCCATCGCGGTACAATGATATCAATACTTAATAATCACGAAATCTCTTTTATGAAAAATACAACTGAATTGAAAATCGAAAACAACGCCGCCTGGTATAAAACCTGGTTTGATTCGGTATTTTACCATCAGCTTTATTCAAACCGCAGTGAAAAGGAAGCCATTGATTTCATTGATGCATTAATGAATGAATTGAATCCCCCGGCAAAATCAACAATGCTTGACCTGGGTTGCGGGGCAGGACGACATGCAAAAAGGC
This sequence comes from Chitinophagaceae bacterium, assembly GCA_035717045.1. GTDB lineage: Bacteria > Bacteroidota > Bacteroidia > Chitinophagales > Chitinophagaceae > VBAS01. The sequence continues at coordinate 5,592 of DASTIZ010000510.1, read as the reverse complement.
TGGCTGCAAAAGGATTTGATGTAATGGGCTTAGATCTTGCTCCTTCGAGTATAAGAAGCGCAAAGAAATATGAGAAAGCAAATCTTCATTTTGCAAAACATGACATGCGTGATCCATTTGGCGATAACAGTTTTGACTATGTATTTAATTTCTTTACGAGTTTTGGCTATTTTAAAAGTGACAAGGAAAACAACAACGTGATCAGCAACATATCTCGGGCATTAAAACCAGGGGGATCGTTGATATTGGATTATTTAAATGTAGCCTGGTGCGAAGACAGGGTGGTCGTTGAAGAAGCAAAAGAGATTGATGGGATCATTTATCGCATATCGAGATGGGCTGATGAAAGGTTTTTCTATAAGAAGATCGCTATTGAAGATATGCCTCCGGGCCAGTCTGAATTCATTGAACAGGTTGCTAAATTTGACCTGGATGATTTCGACGGTATGTTTAAACAGAATGGATTGAAGCTCGACAAAGTGTTTGGAGATTATCGCCTGAGTAAATACGATGCTGTCACATCTCCAAGGATGATCCTGGTAGCGAACAAGCGAGCGGTTCAGTCATAGTTCATTCCGGGGGTGGGGCGCACAAGACAGGGGAAATTGGATCCCGTCAGATGTGAAAGGTTTTCACCAGGCTCCGGCCTTTTTTCAACTTGAAATAGGCAAACAACAATACCAACACAACGGGAATAATAGAGCCGGCAACAATAATGCTCCACCGAAACCCGATTGATCCGGATTTAAAAGAGGATAGTATGCCATCAATACAGATGCATAATAAAGCTGCGGCTATAAAAGCATAGGCAAGCAGATTGATACCTTTGTATTTTGATGACCGGATGACAGCGATGAGCGCCGCCGCAACTATGTTGCCTGCAAAAAGCAGCGGGATTCCAAGTTTAAATGACCAGCCGGTATTGCCTTTAATGGCATCCAGGAGGAGCATAAAGAGCGATGAAAGAATCAGACCTGCTACCATTTGAATAATAGTTCGCTGTCGCCAGAATGCAAAAAGCGACACATACGAAAAGATTGTAAGTGCAATGGCAACAGGATATTCGGACCATTTGATCTGCTTGTTTAAAATATAATCAATAATGAGAGTAGCCATGATGCCCGACAATAGGATCAGGGAGACGATCTCCCAGGTGAATTTTTTTTGCGGGTGGCTCATTCCTCTGCTCTGCCGGACATAATGATGTGAGCCTGGTAAGGGATTCTTGCCATCAGCAGACACGGGTTCACCACATAAAGGGCAAGTCAGCATGTCCTCCTCCAATTCCACACCGCAATTCTTACAAATGATCATGGTACATTAATTTTAGTAGCTATGCACAAGTTTAACAGGAATACCCTGTGCAGTTAAAAAGCTAAAGAACTGTTTTTCCACCTCCTTTGATGTAGTAATATTTCCAAAGCACAATACTAATTTATTATCAAAACCAGCTGCAGCACAATTCAATTTTAATATCCTGTTTGGTGGTGGAGGGATAAACAGAAATTTATCGATCATAGAATTTGCTTCAGCACCGAGGTCTATTTTACCAAGATTGGTTACGACGCCGCTGTATTGCCTTGTGCCAAGTGCATACAACTTTGAAAGAAAAAGTGATTTGATGAAAAGCGGTAATCCTCTTACAACAGGATTTTTTTCGCCGCTCACATTTCGTGAGATCATTTTACTTATCAATTTCTTATCCGTTTCAAGTTGCATCTGGTGATAGACAGTTTTTATGATTTCTTCAAATGAATATACGCCGAGTCGCAGGTCAATGCCGGGCATTACGTAGAGTGAAAAATTTCTCATGGTACCGGACGGGAACATCTTTCGCAGGTTAACCGGTACTTCGATCCGCACTACGTTGCCGGCTGTACGTTTTCTGAATGGGGATTGCTGCTCGTAAACAAGCTGCAGTGAATAAAGGTAAACCGCAACAAGATATTCGGTTAGACTTACTTCGTATTCTTTTGCCTTTTTTATGATGGCGTCAACGGGAATGACTCCAGTTAATACATCGAACCGCGGAGTTTTACTTAAAGGGAAAGGAACATGAAACGCCTTTGGTATTTTGGGCGGACCGGCATCGATCTTTTTGAAATAACGGTTGTATGCGTCTTCATATTCCTCCTCTCCCGGTATTTCTCCAGGTTGATGAAACCGAATAGAAGAAGAAACTGATACGCCGCATTTTTTAAAATAGACGAGCAACAATGATCTCAGGAACTCGAATGCACCGGTGCCATCCGTTAATATATGTGAAAATTCAACACTGATCCTGTTATCTTTTGCCAGTATTCTGAACATCAGCTCGTGTTTTGCAAAAGCCCTGCACGGTAATTCATGATCAGGCACAACAGTAATCGGCAGATCCTCCGGTTCGAGGTAATACCAGAAAAAGCCTGCTTTGAGTGTTACTTTATAGTAAGGAAAGCGTGTTTCCAGCGTTTGAACCGCATCAAGAAGTTGTTTTGCTTTTATTCTTTCTCTTAAGTCAACAGATACGCGGAAAACAGAAGTAAGTTCCCGGTCTTTTATAGCCGGGTAAATTTTGGCAGCATTATCAAGCCGCATCCAGAAATCACCTGCTTCCTGACTATTGCGATTCATAGTTTAACAGTGGCTACCGGTTTATTACGCGTAACTTCACCCGGATGGCAAGTACCCAAAGCAAATTATTCAATCTCCTGCTAAGTATAATTAATAAAAGGAATTTTCTGAGGAAACAGTTAGCATCGGGGAGGCTCCGTTATTTCGAGAAACCAAAACCAACCTTTTTCGCCAGGAGAAACTGCCGGGTAACTGAATCTAAGGTTGGCAACCGCAATGTTTTTACACTGGCTCCCAAACATCAAAAAAATAGTGGCGTCCACATCTTGTATTTACATGGGGGTGCTTATGCTCAAAGCTTTGTTATACCGCATTGGAACTTCATGACCTTGCTGGTGAAAACAACTGGTTGCACCATCACGGCGCCTGATTATCCATTGGTTCCCGATCATACGTATAAAGAATCGTTTGCTATGACCGAGGTGCTTTATCGGGATCTTCTTTCTACAGTTAATCCGAAGGATATAATTTTTATGGGTGATTCATCGGGTGGGGGATTTGCCCTGGCACTGGCGCAAAAGATGAGAAATGAGAATATCCCTCCACCGGGCCAGATCATTTTACTTTCACCCTGGTTGGATGCAACCCTCACCAATCCCGGTATGAAAGAAATAAACGGTTTTATTCCCTTTGCGGGAATAGAAATGCTTCAGCAAATCGGGAAAAAATATGCAGGAGATGCAGGGCCCGAACATTACTTAATCAGCCCGATCAATGAATCTCTGGAAGGCCTGGGAACAATATCCGTTTTTATCGGGTCAAAAGATATATTAGTGGCTGATGCAAGGAAATTAAGATCACTCGCGGCGTCAAAAGGAATTGAAGTAAATTATTTTGAGTATGAGGACATGTTTCATGGTTGGATGCTCCTGAATTTTCCTGAGGCAAGAAAAGCACAGCTCCAGATCATCGATCTGGTAAATCATTCCTGAGAAGTACTACTGAAAAAACACCGCCGCGAGACAATGAGTGTCCCTGATCGGAAGGTATACATGCGGTCCTGATTTGTACAGCATCGGTTATCCGCAATCGGTCATCACCAGTCCGCACCTGATTACCACGCCGTTTGTTGAAATGCAAAATGCCCGGCCAATCAAAAACTATCGGTAAAAAGTAAAATGTCTTTTTGTGCTTCTTATCTTCCAGAGATCTGCAATACCAAATCTGCGGTTTATAACGAAAGGAACTTCGGGCAACGAAACTTCTCTTTCGGGGAATAAAGGAGCTACGGATTCTTCGGGGAATTCTTCAATAATAGCATCACCGATGCTTACAACAACTGTATTCATGATTTAATTTGAATTAATTAACTAAAAGGAAAGCAATGTTAATATGTTCAGGGGGAATGGTTGCTGACGAATAGCCAGCGCCATTAGAATTTCAACACTGTAACAGATGAGACCCGCAAGATAATCTTTAATTGACCGTTAACTGCGATTAATTACCTGATAAAGGTCAAACTTATCAACAGCGGAAGCTAAATGCATCAATTTTGAAAAATAAAAGCGAGGCGGGCATTTAATTAGGTTACATTACATGTACATAAATTTTCAGCATGTCAAATATTGTTGATGTTGTTCTGGCCGACAAGAATCTAGCCACTATGTCACAGACGGTAAAAGCTGCAGGGCTTGACGTAGAACTATCTAAAATGGGTCCTTTCACCGTGTTTGCTCCTTCGGAAATCGCATTTGGAAAATTGGCAAATGGTATATTAACAGATTGGATGAAACCGGAAAGCATGATAAAGCTGAGCGCTATCCTTCATCATCATGTAGTAAAAGGTAAAACCAGTTTTAAGGATCTTAAAGACGGTAAGAAGTTAGTGTCTGTAAACGGCTGGGAGCTACAAGTTAGAGTAGCAAACGGAGAGGTCACAATTAACGGAGCAAAAGTGCAAAGCCGCGATACGGAAGCTTCCAATGGTGTCGTTCATTCGCTGGATACTGTCCTTTTAGTGAATTAATTCGTGTTTCCCATTAGTTGACTGTTAACATTAAAAGAAAAACCACTCTGGAAGCAGGGTGGTTTTTTTAACATAGTGCGGTAGCTGGTTTTTCTCCAACGCCATCGTGCACCAGTTTCATCACTTTATTCTATTTGCCAATTTATATTGGTGTAGCTTTACCTGATAAGAATGCCGGCAACTATTTTGATGAAGACTTTTGAATTGTAAATAAAACTTTCGTTATGCCGAAGGACCAAAATCTTTCCGGGCAACAGGATTTATTTTCGATCGATGATAAAGGAACACTGGATCTTTTTATTTCCATCGAGCAGGACCTTACAAACTGGAATGTTCAGCTGAATGACACCTATGGCAGGCGATTAGACTGGCTTCTTGGAATACTCAATATCGGCATGTTGATCCTGTATTACTTTGTCGGGATCACAGCAATTAAGGAATCTCCAACTGCATTTATTGTTGCAAGTACTGTATTTATATTATCATTGTTCTTATCATTTTATTATAAAGGATTGCAATTAAAACTGCGATTCATCAATCAGAGAAATATTACAAATTATCCCCTGATCGCGTTCGTATTACACAAAGAGTTGGGTGAAAAAGGAACGGTCCTGCTTAAGCGTCCCCAGGAATTGTTTACCATTTTACCTGAAACCACCACCGAAAAGATAGTCGATTGGAAATTGTTTCTTTTTACCGGCGGTTTCTATTTTCCTGAACCGTTCTTTAGCCGGTATATTGTCGACAGGAGAGATTCGTTGCTGCTTCAAGTAACAAAGTCCAGGATAACAGTCACCTTATATATTCTGTCTCTGCTTCAATTCCTGATTCTTCTCTACACATTTATCAATCTTATATTACCCTGATATCGAATCTGCAAAACTGGTCCTGTCCTTTAATTAGAATGAAAGCAGGGGCTAAAAAGGCGTAGCTTGCACATTAAACGATCGTTATGCTATATATGGTCATTGAGCATTTTCACCCCGGGAAAGTAAAAGAGTTGTATCGCAGAT
>DASTIZ010000509.1:0-4494 GCA_035717045.1 Chitinophagaceae bacterium | reverse complement strand
TTGTGTTATCAACACAAAACCAATTTGACAGAATGGATGCGTATATGCTCCTGAAATCGTATTGCATAGGGATGTTATCATTCACATTGGCATTGGAAGGAATTGCCGGATTCGTTCCCGTAACGCCCCCTGCCACATATTCGCCAAACAAGATCACGGGTGCCGCGGCGCCATGATCGGTACCCAGGCTTGAATTTGATTTTATTCGTCTGCCAAATTCAGAAAAGGTCATTCCATATACTCTTTTTTGGACACCTAAAAATTTCAGGTCATCCATAAATGCTTTTATGGCATCCGAGACTCTTTGAAGCAGAGTAGCATGAACACCAGTTGTTGTATCGGTTTGATTCACCTGGGTTGAATGCGTATCAAATCCGCCAATGCTGACCATGTATACCCTTGTTCTTAATCCACCTTTTATTAATCGTGCAACGATCTTTAATTGATCCCCCAATGAATTGTTTGACGGGTAAACAGCCTGGGAGCTGACACTTAATGCAGCTGCCTTGATCACATCGGCATATTGTTGTGATTGCCTTGCCACCGTTCTTATGTATGTCAATTCAAACCCGGCCGGAGAATTGGGTGCCGGATCCTGCACACCATTAATAAGATTGTAGAAATTTACCGGATCAGAAATACTCATTCCCATGCTTACCTGCGGACCCTGGAAGGTTAATGACGTAACAGAGCCAATTTGAATTCCCAGCGGATCAGTCATTGACTGATTTGGGTACCCATTCGGGAAACCAGGAAACTGATCATCCAGATAACGACCCATCCAACCGCTGTTGATATATTGGTTTGAATCGGATGCACTCATCCAGATATCAGTCGCTCGGAAATGGGAGAAATCAGGACTTGGATAACCAACTGCCTGTACGATCGCTGCTTTGCCTTCATTAAAGAGCGCTTGAATACCCTTCATTGATGGATGTAACCCGGTTTTTGATGTCCCGGAAAGTGAAAGAATCCTGTTTTGCGGGATCGCCACATTATTTCTCGCAGCCTGGTAACTGGAATATGAATCAATTGGAATCACCATGTTCAACCCATCATTACCTCCATTCATCTGCACAAGTACAAGTACATGATCGGTATCATCGGGAGATTCCATCAATGCACGGATCAAAGGCGACTCCATTCCAATTGCACGAACAGGAATACTACCTAGCATTGCCGTGGCAGCGGCCGGCGGAACTGTATATTTTAAAAAATCTCTTCTTTTCATTTTGGAATAATTAGATTCATTAGATATTTCGTAATCATGTTCATTCTATCTACTCTTCCTTAAACTCGCCTTTAGGGGCTGGGGGTTTAACATAATTGATACTCGGCCAGGTCCATTAAATATTTATAGAGGTCTCTCAACCTCGAGTATACTACCTGGTAGTTAGCATTGTTCGGGTTGCTGATGTAGGCATTCCATGCGTTTGTCCAATAATAGTCCTGGTCCTGGTTGCTGAGAAGAATTTGTTTTTTCAAAGCGACTTTAGATGCAGAAGAAAGATCGATCCTGAACAAGATCCTTAATGCATCATTCATCAAGATATTGGGATCAGCTGGATTGGGGAATTTTTTTGTAAATGCAACCGGGTCGATCGCTATTTTCTGACCACCGCGCATGTAACCCGAAGTGATCATTGTGTCCGTGAAAAGATTTCTTCTTGGATACGTATCGGTATTGATCCATGTTTCGTGAAATTGCGGCGCCTGGTAAAAGGCTTTCCACCCGGCAACATCCGGAGGGTCACCAATATTCTGCTGAAGCAACGCAGCGAAATTCTGAATGTACGACCACATATTGTAGGCATTTACATAATCTGAACCGGCGGGAAATACAACACCATATTCCCGGCAAACAGATACTACCATATCAATTGGCGATTTGATATAGCAGCCCTGGTTTACTGTATCAAAAAAATGTTCGCTTTTAAATAATGCTGAAAGTGCGGGCCTGATCTCCCAGTTATTAGAAACCAGAATCTGCGCCAAAGGATTGATCACATTTGTTTCAGTTGCTGAATCAATTTTATAATAAACAAAATAGCGATAAAGTTTTTTTACAATGAATCTTGACACTTCTGTAGTTTTTGAAAAGATCATGTTCAAAAGATCATCAAGCTCCAGGTCACCGGCTGTTGAACCGGTCCTGCCAGTCAGCACATAGTTATTATAAAAGGAGGAAAACTGTTTATTGTTCCTGTCGTGCTGGTTGCTATTAAAAAAATGCGTGTTGGTGTTCCCATTTATCTTCCACCCGGTCAGCACTTTTGCCGCAGCCATTACATCATCTTCTGTGTAATTAGGATTATTTTCTTTGCCAAGGGTGAACAGTTCCTGTAATTCACGAGCATAATTCTCATCGGGCGCTGCGCTGATATTCAAATAGCCATTCAAATAGCGCAGCATCGCCAAATCCAGCGTCATGGCACGAATCAGTTGCCTGAAATTTCCCACGGCATTCCGGCGGCAAAGAACATTATTGTTGTATGCCCATATTGCGCGGCCGATCTCGTTCGCTTCTGTGGCAAAATGATTATGCCAGAACAAAGTCATCTTTTCTCTTATGTTTCGCTCCTGGTTTATCATTAAGCCCATCCACCAGGCCTTAAAAGAATTTCTACGCTGACCGTCAGCATCAGCAGTGTTTGTATTAACCCAGGTTTGACCCATCGGTATCGAATAATCCGGGTCAGTAGCAGGTATGTTATTGTTGTTATAATTCTTAACCGGTGGTGCGGGAGCTTGTGCTGGTATAGTAAGTAACTGGTCGACCGCCTGGCTCACACTCATTCCCAAAAAATAATTAACGTCATCGATCGTTGAACCGAATAGAGTACGCTTTAAAAGATGTACTGCTTCATTTACCGTCCAGGGGCCGGAATAGGGCGTAAGACCAGAAAAAGTTCGGACAATCTCTTTCAATTCAGCAGGTCTGGAGTGAATTTTCCGCTTAGCAGTTACAAATTCTCGTCTATCCATAACAAAGTTTTGGTTGGCAGTAGGTAGGGTTGACTCTAAAGTTAATAAATGGTTTAAGGAAGTCTAAATGAAAAGTAATTTCACTCCATTCATGAAGGGTGGGAAATATACAGAGGCAATTGAATAATATTCTAGAGATTTTCGATAATACCAGCGATACCCTGGCCGCCGCCAACACAAGCCGTTACCATTCCATATTTTTTGTTTAATCTTTTCATATCATGGAGATTCTGAATGGTAAGCTTGCAACCGGTACAACCCAATGGATGACCCAATGCAATTGCGCCGCCATTGATATTCACTTTGACCGGATCAAGGCCGGCTTCTCGTATTACGGCCAAAGATTGGGAAGCAAATGCTTCATTTAGTTCTATCAGATCTATTTGGGAAAGACTCATTCCTGTTTGTTTCAGCACTTTTGGAATCGCAGCAACCGGCCCAATTCCCATGATCCGCGGATGCACACCCGCTACAGCCGATGCTACCAGGCGGCCAATTGGTTTTAGTCCAAGTTCTTTTACCATTTTATCACTCATCACAACAACAAATGCAGCCCCGTCACTTGTTTGAGATGAATTGCCAGCTGTCACGCAACCGTTGGCTGCAAATGCGGGTTTTAATTTTGCCAATGCCTCCATTGATGTATCGGCCCTTGGCCCTTCGTCAGTATCAACAGTATAATTCCTTTTTTGTTTCTTACCGTTCTCGTCGAGGTAAACTTCTTCAACACTTATTGGCAAAATACCGGGTTTGAAATAACCCTTGCTTATTGCACTGATGGCTTTCTGATGTGAGTTAAAGGAAAATTCGTCCTGTGCCTCACGACTAATAGTAAACTCTTTTGCAACAGCCTCCGCAGTTAAGCCCATGCTTAAGTAATAATCGGGTTCATCTTTAGCAATTGAATAGGCAGGAACGGGTTTCCAACCTGCCGTAGGAACCAGACTCATGCTTTCAGTGCCACCTGCAACGATACAGTCAGCCATTCCCATCCGGATCTTCGCGGTGGCAATTGCAATTGTTTCCAATCCCGATGCACAATACCGATTTACGGTCATACCGGGCACATCAAAACCTAATGCTCTTGCGGCAATGATCCGCCCTACCTGTAAGCCCTGCTCCGCTTCAGGAACGGCATTGCCTACAATTACATCATCCACTCTTTTTGCTTCAAGCTGAGGGACGCTTGCCAGCAACCCTTTTATTACATCGACAGCCAGGTCATCTGGTCTGTAAAAGCGAAAACCACCACGTTTTGCTTTGGCAACGGCTGTACGGTAACCCGCAACTATATAAGCTTCCTGCATATAAATCTTTTTGATTGCCCAAACTTATGCAACAATTCTATTCCAAATTTAATAAAAGTTGTTTATGCAACCTTCATTAACCAAAGTTAATTATTACCGTTTTGAGGAAAAATTTTGTGGGTTATAGTTTATGCGGTTCTTTTGGAAAAATTTTGCTATGAAAACATTCTTTTTAGTGGTGATCTTCACTGCTTTTGGGATC
>DASTIZ010000508.1:0-3658 GCA_035717045.1 Chitinophagaceae bacterium | reverse complement strand
TTATCAGTACTGATGATGTTGATACCGCTGATCTTCCTGATCAGCATCACGGGTTGGCTGTTTACAGGTAAAATGAGTGAAAAAATGGGACTGATCTATGGATTTATTGTTTTTTTTGGATGGATAACGGCTATCATTTTTGGAATGACTTTTAAAACGTTGCCATTCATTGTCTGGAATAGGATGTATCATGATAAAGCCGGACTTGGACAAACACCGAACCCCAGGGAACTTTTCAATAATAACGTATTTGTGATGATGATATTAATTTACCTGGCCGGGTTTGGTTTATTCATTGCCGGTGCCAGTCTTGGCAATGCATCAATAATTACGGTGGGTTCCGGCATCCTGATTGGAGCTGCCGTTTTATATAACTGGAATGTGATAAAAGTATTATCGCATAAACCACAAAAGTTATGAATGTAATTACCAATAATAACATTAAATCCACGATTGCTCTGGCGGCACTGGAACGTGTAATTGACCCTGAAATCGGGCTTAATGTGGTTGATCTTGGGTTGATCTATCAACTGGATTTTGCTGAGCGCGAAAAAACTATTTATGTAACGATGACATTGACCACGCAATTTTGCCCAATGGGCGAATCGATAACAGCAGCGGTCAAACGGGTTTTGGAAAAGACATTCGAAGGAGAAAAAGTTTCGCTTGAATTGAGTTTTGATCCGCCATGGAATTACGAGCGGATATCCGAAGAAGGAAAACAATTTCTAAATAAATGATCATGCTTAGTCTTACTTGTAAAACTGCTATAAAAGCTGTGATATACCTGGCTTCGAAATTTGAATCGGGTGGGAAAGCTGGTATCAAAGAGATTGCCGAGTTCATTGAAGCCAGCGAGCATACAGTTGGGAAAATGCTGCAGTCATTGGTAAAGGAAGATGTGATCAATAGCGCCAAAGGACCCAACGGCGGATTTTATTTATCGCCAAAACAAAAAGATCAGCCAATTATCAATATAGTTGAAGCCATTGACGGGAGAGAAGTATTTAATCAATGCGGGTTGGGTTTAAGTAAATGTTCTTCGACGCATCCCTGCCCGATCCACAACGATTATAAAGTGATTAGAGATCTGTTTGAAAGCATGTGCAGGGAAAAAAAGGTCAGCGATCTTGGCGAGCCCGTAAATAATGGATTGGCTTATTTATTCGGGTAGTTACTTTTTTTCAAATTTCACCTGGAAACATCTTTAATATTTTGGCTTATAATCATCTTTAAGCCCCTGATCTTATTCCTGCTACCAAAAAACCAGCGGTTGATTTGGCGATCACGTACAGATCAAGCTGCGTATATCCACCACGCGGGCTGGTAAGTCGAACGAATTCGAGCTTTGGATAATAATTTTCGTCGCTGGCTTTTGATGATTTTCATTCTACGAGTATCAGGCGGGTTGTAGCCTGGCTGTGAAATGCCGAAGCATCGCCGCTTCTTCAATGATTTTCAATCCCTTTATCGTGTTTCTTTTTTCAAACACATCAATGATCACTTCAGCCACGTAATCGATATGGCTTTGTGTATATACTCTTCTTGGAATCGCTAGTCGCACCAGTTCCATTTGAGAAGGGACCAGTTTATCATTCGAATCATATTTCCCGAACATTAGAGAACCGACTTCAACAGCGCGAATTCCGCCTTCAATGTATAATGCACCCACCAGTGCCTGCCCGGGATATTGTTCCACCGGAATATGTGGCGAAAAAGCTTTTGCGTCAATATACACCGCATGTCCTCCTGCCGGTTGCATCACTGGTACACCAGCGGCCATTAATTTGTTCGTTAAATAATCGATACTGCGAATACGGTATTGCAGGTAATGCTCATCCATTACTTCCTTAATCCCAATAGCGATCGCTTCCAAATCTCTTCCGGCTAATCCACCATAAGTAGTAAACCCTTCGGTGATGATCAACAGATTTCTGCAGCGGATAGCCAGATCAAGATCTTTCATCGCGAGAAATCCGCCAATGTTGGCAAAGGCATCTTTTTTTGCACTCATTGTACATCCATCGGCATAGGAAAAAAGCTCAGCGGCAATTTCAGGTACGGGTTTATCAGCATACCCTTCTTCGCGCAGTTTGATAAAATAACTATTCTCTGCAAACCTGCAGGCATCAATAAAGAATGGTATGTTATATTCTTTACAAACCGCACTTGTTTGCTTTATATTCTTCATACTTACCGGTTGTCCGCCACCCGAATTGTTCGTCACTGTCATGATCACCAGCGGAATATTCCCGGCACCCCGTTCTTTTATTACTCTTTGCAAGGAATCAACGTCCATATTTCCTTTGAATGGAGCCGGGACAGTTGGATGTTTACCTTCTTCACAAAGAAGATCAATTCCTTCAGCACCCGAAAATTCAATATTGGCTCTTGTTGTATCAAAAAGAGTATTGCTTATAAAATATTTTCCTTTGCCTCCAAGAATAGTGAACAAAATCTTCTCTGCCGCCCGGCCCTGGTGAGTTGGGATTATGATCGGAAACCCTGTTGTCTCTTTCACCGCTTTTTCAAAGTGAAAAAAGCTTGAACTACCAGCATAGGATTCATCGCCTTTCATGATGCCCGCCCATTGATCACTACTCATGGCACTGGTTCCACTGTCAGTTAACAGATCAATCAGCACATCATCGGCGTGAATGCGGAAAGGATTGTAATCGGCTTTTTCTAAAATTCGTTTTCGTTCCTCTTTCGTATTAAAATAAATCGGCTCAACGGATTTTATTTTGAAAGGCTCTATGATCGTTTTCATTCATGAAGTTTTACCGGTACTGCTACCGTTATGAATAGATTTTTATCAGGAATCAACACGAGAAAAACGTCAGGTAGGTTTGCGAATGATATTTTTCCAGATGAGTCGCATAAAAAAGCCCGCACAAAAGTAGAACGGGCAGGGTTCCTAGTTTATGATTTTGCTCATTAAAGGATCACACGCCAAACTGCTGCAAGTGATGGTCAAGGTGTTTCCAGGTGGCTTTACTCCAATTATCCTTCGTGAGTTTTCCAAAAACGGGGTGTCTTTCACTTATGAGATTTTCCCGGGTAAACCGGGTGATCAATTCGAGTACCGCCAATTTTTCCGTCTCAAATTCTTTTTCACTGCCGGTCATGATAAATGTCGGGTCTGTTGGTAAACTCCGCTTATAGGGATTATCATCCCACAATCTGCTTTTGAAAAGAGGGCCAATTAAACGCAGCAAAAAACTTCCTTTTGGCTGATGTGTCCCATAGGCAATGCGTATCGGCATTTGGATATGTGCCAGCATTTGTGAAACGTTCATTTTACCCCAAAGTGGTTTTGTATGCGGGGTGAGTTTATTTATACGGTCAATGATCTCCTGCTTAACGGCAGGATCAAACAAATTCCTGATCTCCATAATTAGTTTTTCCTTGTCTGATTTTGATATCTTTCTTTTTGCAAGGATATCAAATATTGATGAATAGCATCAGCATCCGCCGGTTTTAATACATCTGAGAAATCTGCCATGCCATAATAACTCAATTTTCCCTTTAATAAAATATCATTAAAGGATTCATGTGTTGTTTTTTGCATTAACGCGAGGTCCGGAATGTCTGAATAATTATCTTTACCATCAGCCATATGACATCCACCACAAAGAGACTGGAAAAGTTGTTTTCC
>DASTIZ010000507.1:0-3415 GCA_035717045.1 Chitinophagaceae bacterium | reverse complement strand
ATGTTATTGCTTATTTCTTCGGCAAACTAAATCCACCGGCCAATAATACACCACAGGTTGTACAGGACTATATCCATCACTTGTTAACGCAGTCACTGAATTCAATTCCCGATGGTGACGCAAAAACAAGAGGTATTGCTTTAGGTGCTGCGGCTGCGCAGGCAATCATTCAAAACAGGGCTAATGACGGACATGCCAATGCGATATTCCCAATAACACAAGGTACACAACCAGGTGAGTATCGTTTTACTGCGCCATTTATTGCTAACAGTTTTTATGATTCTCCTGGCTGGGGCAATCTTACGACGTTCGGAATAGAGAACAGCACCCAGTTTGCAGTTCCTGCTCCTTATGCTGTAAACAGTCCTGAATATACTGCTGAGTATAACGAAATAAAAAGATTGGGATGTGCTACATGCACAGGTGTAAATGGACGTACACAAGACCAGGAAAACTTTGCAAAATTCTGGGTAGAAAGTTCTGCATTGGGATGGAATAAAGTTGGAAAAGCAATTATTGCACAAAAAAATCTCGATGCCTGGAAAACAGCACGCCTGTTTGCCTTATTGCAAATGAGTGTAGCGGATGCCTACATGGCCAGTCTCAAAGCAAAAATGATCCATTTCTTCTGGAGACCTGTCACCGCAATTCAGCTTGGAGATAATGATGGAAATCCAAATACTGTTGGTGATCCAGCCTGGCAGGTGTTATGGTTTCCTACACCGCCCATTACTGATCATCCTTCAGCACACGCCACGGCAGGCGGTGCAGCTGCAGAATTGATGAAACAATTTTTTGATAACGATGATTTCAACTTTTCTTTTGAAAGCATTACACTGCCAGGAAATCCAAGAAGCTTTTCAAGTTTATCAGGGGCGGCAAGAGAGAATTCATTATCCAGGCTATATGTCGGTTACCATTTCCGCAAGGCTTGTATGGATGGCGAAGCATTAGGTAAGAGTATCGGTGATTGGATTGCTACACATTCTTTGCAGGAAAATTAATAATGCTCATAGATATCAATTGTTGTAAAACATTTATTTCAATAACTAGTTTAAAACTTGATTTATGAAACACACAAAAAATCTTTCAAAAAACATTATCTCGCTTTTGCTCGTTTTAATAATTTTTGTTTCCTGCCAAAAGGGAATAGACAGGCCAGCCCAACTACCCGAAGAAGTTGCCACCGCTTCCAGTCAAACTCATGGTCATTTGGTGCAAACAAACCGGTTTCCTGCAACGGTTGCTCAGAAATGGCAGGATCTGCAAAACAGATTTCTGCGCACGCCAACTAACGCAAACCCTTTTGGCCGTCATGGTCATCGGTGGTTTGCATACACCGGAATTGCATTGTATGAAGCAGTAGTTCCGGGAATGCCAGCATATCAATCATTAGATGATCAACTTACTGATATGCCGGATATGCCGGAGACGGAACCGGGGCGGGCTTACCATTGGCCGACCGTTGCCAATGCAGCCCTGGCATTCATGAATAAGAAATTTTTTACCACTGCAAACGTGGGTGCTGCCAATGTTACTTCAATGGATTCATTAGAGAATGCATTGAATACTCAGTATCAATCAGAGTTAAACAACCAGGCAACCTTTCAACGTTCAAAAGATTTTGGAAAGACGGTTGCTGAAAGAGTTTTCAATTGGTCAACAACAGATGGCTCTTTAAACTCAAATCCTCCTTATGTAATGGCCGCTTTACCGCTTTGGCAACCAACGGCACCAAACCCTTCATCGATTGTTGATCCTTATTGGGGGAATAACCGGTTACTGGTGCAGGGAAGTACAACAGGGATTGCATCACCACCACCGCCTCCTTACTCCACTGTTCCGGGTTCGGCCTATTACAATATGGTGAAGGAAGTGTACGATGTTTCGCAAACCCTCACGCCAGGACAGTTGGCAGCGGCGTTGTATTATCGGGATCAACCCGGTTTCCAGGCGGGTACTGCATATATTGCCATGTTTAATCAAATTATGAATGTCGAGAATCCGCAGTTGGATTTTTATGCGCTGGCACACGCAAAAACGGGAATTGCTATATATGAATCGATGATCAGCTGCTGGAAAATAAAATATGAAGTCCTTCTTGACCGGCCGATACGCTACATAAGAAATGTTTTGGGGCATGCCACCTGGAGTCCGGTTTTTAATACACCTGGCCATCCTGATTATCCATCGGGGCACTCACAAAACGGAGGTGCATTCGCCGCCGTGATGACGACAATTTTGGGCGACAATTATCAATTTACTCTGCACACTTATGACAACCTGGGAATGGCGCCGCGTACTTATAGTTCATTTGATGAAATGGCAGTTGATGTTGGCAGATCAAGGGTGTATGCAGGAATACATTATACTTATTCGTGTGTGGAAGGTAAAGCAATGGGAGAAAAAATAGCGCAGAATGTTTTAAATATTTTGAAGTTTAAAAAAGACTAGTTGTTTGTAGGCTTTATTCAGGATGCAGCCGTGAATTGATGCGGCTGCATCTTCTTTTTATTTATAGCTTCAGCTTCAACCCCAACCCAAATATCTCCTGTAATTGTATTCTTCTCTTAATATTATCATCGTACAGCATATCAAGAAGAATATTTACTGCAAACACATTTGAAATGTTAACCGTAAAAAGATTGTTCATCAATACATCCACGTTTCCGGGTTTCCTCAGATAATTACTGAACAGATCAAGACGACCGATATATCTTGTAGTTTTTGAGATTGCTATATTGAAGTGCGTGGTCATATAGGCTCCAAATTCTGTATTAACCTTTTGTGCTGAATCCACGCCAAACTTGTATTGACCATAAAAGTCATCATCAATTTTTGTTACCCATCTTGCTGTAACCGGTGATATAAAAAATGAAAAATAGCTGTCTGGTTTGTGCATTTTGAAATCGATTCCCGGTGCCAGCAAGAATTTTCCCGGTGATAAAAATGCTGAGATCTTATTATGTTCTGCAATTGCATAGTTATGTCCGCCCAGCAATTGTGTATTGAGATTAAAGAGCAGGCCATAATATAAATTCTTATGACGGGTAGTATGATCAAGTTCCATCGTAAGATCGAAACGATCGGTGGTTTTCCTGAACTTTCTGAAACTGGACGCTTCAACCGCACCTAATTCAATATCTATATAGGTGTCTTTAGAATATTTTCCTTTTTGATGATGCAGCGAATAATTCAGTATGCCATTAATTCCTATTAAAAATCTTTCACCACCAGACGACCAGTCGCTCAATGCTCCCTGGTTAACATTGAAAATAAAAAAACCTGTTTTCTCCCAGCCGGCGCTGTCAAGGCTTTTCATCTTACGGACGCTTATCTTTTGCAGCTCTTGTTTTTGCGAAAATGAAGAAAAAGAGGTAAGAAGAAGCGCAATGGCTATTAATGTACTTTTTTT
>DASTIZ010000506.1:0-6644 GCA_035717045.1 Chitinophagaceae bacterium | reverse complement strand
CCGACATCGTTGTGGTCAGTACACCTTCGACTTCTACAAACATCATTGTACAAAATTCACAAATGGAAGTAGTCGTGCCGGATGTAGCCAAGTTCAATGTAAGAGCATTCCCGAACCCAACCGAACACCAGTTCTCACTCGTTCTTGAAAATGCAAGCAATGAAAAAGTACAGATCGTAGTTTATGATGCGTTGGGCAGACAGGTGAAGATGTTTGAAAAAGACAGCGGTAATATTCCGATTCGTTTTGGCGCTGATCTGAAAGCAGGTGCTTATGTTGTCGAAGTCCGGCAGGGTGATAACCGAAAATCAATAAAGCTGGTAAAGCAATAAAGAAATTTCGATAACCACGGTTTCTATAAAGCCATTCGCAATGCGGATGGCTTTTTCACCTCACCCCATCATCATTTCCTTAAGTTATGAACTCTGCTTCCCCTCTCCTTAAGGAGAGGGAGTGGCGGACACTCCAAAGTCTGGGATATTGCCGGGGTGAGGTCGAGAGTGCTTAGAAATTCTTTTTTGCTAAAAAAGCCCCGACTTAAGCGGGGCACTCAAACTAATCAGAACCAGGAATCAGGTTTTATTTTCCGTTGAAAAATCCGGAGGTTCGGTGGCAGTGGTCGGAGTCGTGTCAATATTCGTTTTCCTAAAATCAATTTCCGTTTGAATGGCCTTTACCAACAACTTATGCCTATCGTATTCTTCGTCAAACTTTTTTTCAGAGATTAGTTTTGTAATGATCGCCGTATGCTCAACCAATAGATCTACAAGCTGTGAAGTTTGTAAGTTATGAAAGTCCTGCATGCGGGTTGGTTAATAACCATGGTTCGCCACAAAAATTGTACGAGGTTCAATAAATATTATTGGGAAAATTCCCTTTTAGACTTTTATTGATTTTTTTCAATGTGTATTTTTTTCCTCATACACTTCCAGGCCAAACAAATGTTTCTATTTCTGAATCATTTTACGAGGCTACAGCTATCGACTAAAGACTATCGACTAAAGACTATCGACTTAATTCACTCCCCTGATTACTCCATCCTGCCATTTGATAAAATATAATTTCTTGTTTTCAAGATACTCCATCGCCATGTTTTGCTTATTCAATACAGGCTGAATATCAAAGTCCGTAAAAACTTTATTTGATTTATTGGTAAGATTGGATGATAGATCGCTTTTGAATTGGGAAAGCAATTTTGAATATTTCCACATCACTTCATAACCGCGAAAGACCATATCACTCGGACGGGCATACATTCTTGTCGAGAAAAAGTGTGTAATACCGGTGCTAACCTTGTCGGATTTGGGATTATAGAACGGATGTCCATAAATGATCTCCACCCCTTTGAACTCCGATCTTGAAAAATCCTTTTCAAGATTATCAAGTGTCGGCATGCCGACAATGGTGGTCCTATATTGCCTGCCTGCCGCGGCTAGTTGTGTGATCAGGCGACGATTGAATGCTTCATCAAGACTGGCCGAGAGAAAAACATTATGCCGGTTGCTGTCAAGCAAGCGGACTAATTGACGTACCGTAAAACTGTCAGCGAGGTCGACATATTTCAATTTTAAAGGGACAGAAGCCGTTGATTCGCTGAATTCTTCAATATATTCTTTAATGAGGTCTTCCATTTGCCCCTTTTTCCTCAGGACAGTGACCTGGTTTGTTGAATAATACTTTTGCAAATAGCGATAAACAGCTTCCACATGTGTTTTTAATGATGGATTCAACATTACGAAATAAGGGTTGTTTGTAATGCCGCCGTCATTCGGGAGGTTCACATTGATGTAAGGGACTTTGCGAATGCGTGCTTCATCAGCAAGCACCCAATTTTCCTGGGCGCTGGCATGCGCAATGATCAGGCCCACACTATCCAATCCATTCAATTGCTCCTGCAATAAAACTTTCGATGATCTTGTATCGAAAACAAAGACTTCAAGCGGTACATTTTCTTTATCTAAAGAATCCAGTGCGAGCTGAATACCCTCATAGAATTCAAGACCGGGATTCAGAAATTTTGGAAAAGTTTTATCGTAACGGTATGTATGTGTAGCATCAAATGCAGAATCCAGGTACAATGGAACAAATACGGCGATCTTTTGTTTGTCATTCTGCGCTTTGCAGTCAACAGTCGGCAGTAGGCTGTAGGCAATCATCAACAGGCAATAAGCAATGGGCAAGCAAAGATTTCTTTTTTGTGAACCAGACTTTGTTACTAGTAAATTTCTTAATTGCATATTCCCCATAGTCTATTGTCTATTGCTTATTTAACTATTAACCATCGACTGCGACTGCTGACTAAAGACTGCCGACTGACTCACTCCCATTCAATAGTCGCCGGCGGTTTACTGCTTATATCATATACAACGCGATTGATGCCCCTGACCGTATTGATTATCTCATTGCTCACATTTGCCAAAAAATCATAAGGTAAATGGGCCCAATCTGCCGTCATGCCGTCCACACTGGTGACTGCTCTTAATGCCACCGTATATTCATACGTTCTTTCATCACCCATGACACCTACACTTTTCACCGGCAATAAGATTGCGCCGGCCTGCCATACCGTTGCATACAGGTGATGCGTTTTTAGTGCTTTTATATACACATCGTCTGCCTGTTGCAACAAATTCACTTTTTCTTCATTGACTTCGCCCAAAATTCTTATGGCAAGTCCCGGGCCGGGAAAAGGATGCCGCTCGACCAGTTCGGGAGGTATGCCAAGTTCTCTCCCCACTTTTCTTACCTCATCCTTGAATAAGAATCTTAACGGCTCAACGAGTTCGAGATGCATTTTTTCCGGCAATCCGCCCACATTATGATGTGATTTAATTGTGACAGAGGGTCCATGCACGGAAACACTTTCTATCACGTCGGGATAAATTGTTCCCTGTCCAAGCATTTCTATGCCTTCAATATGTTGTGCTTCGTCCTGGAATATCTCAATAAATAAACGCCCGATGGTTTTTCTTTTTGCTTCCGGGTCGGTTTTCCCGGCGAGTTCATCATAAAAAACATTTTTTGCATCCACTCCTTTCACATTCAGACCCAACTTAGCATAAGTAGTGAGCACATTTTCAAATTCGTTTTTTCGAAGCACGCCATTGTCAACAAAAATTCCATGCAGGTGATCACCAATGGCCTTATGGATCAATGTGGCAGCAACTGTGGAATCAACGCCACCACTGAGAGCCATGATCACTTTGCGGTCACCAATTTGTTTCTTTAACGATTCAACGGTGTCGGAAATGAAATGTGCAGGAGTCCAATCTTGTTTGCAGCCACAAATATTTACCAGGAAGTTGTGCAATATCTTCTTGCCTTCAATGCTGTGATAGACCTCTGGATGGAATTGGAGACCGTAGAGGGGGAAGCCGTTTTCGTGAGACGTGAGTCGTGAAATGTGAGAACCATTTGACGTTTGACTTTTCACTTTTGACTTTGGGATCGCTTTCTTAAACGCCGCCACAGGAATACTTTCCGTTGTTGCCAGCAATTCAAAACCTTCCGGTAACTCAAGGATCGTATCGCCATGACTCATCCACACCTGACTTTTTTCCATCACATCATGCAGCAGCACATCATCTTTTTGTTTATGAAGCAGTGCTCTTCCATATTCCCGCTTATTACTTTTCTCAACACGGCCACCAAAGCGTTTTGCGGTGAGTTGGGCGCCGTAGCATACACCAAGTACGGGTACACGATCCGCCATGAACTGGACGTTGACATCCGGTGAATTCACATCGTTTACAGAAAAGGGCGAACCGCTTAAAATGATACCCTTCAGACCGGGTTCGTACTCAAAATTTTTGTGAAAAGGGATGATCTCGCAGTACACATTCGCTTCACGTACAGCGCGGGCTATCAGTTGGGTATATTGGGAGCCAAAATCAAGGATCAATATTTTTTCAGTCATGGCTGCGAAGATAACCAGTTTATGCCGGTGAATGGTGAAAGGCCATTCTGAATGGGCAAGGGGCAATAGGCAAAGGGCAATAGACAAAGGGCATTTCTGAAATATCCGAACTCACTATTCACCGTTCACGATCTGGCGTGTAACCCGGAGGCCCTCCCCATCGTCCCAGTACCAGGTTGCCACATGGGAAAACTATTTATCTTCGATTTTAATAAACTAACTACGATGAAAAACTTGATTCTTTTTTCGTTGATCATTCTTGTATTTGGTACCGGATGTCATGACCTTGTGGGAAGAAAAGGTAGCGGGAATGTTGTACCGGAAACAAGAACTGTTGCCGGCTTCAGAACTGTCGAGGTTTCCGGAGCTATTGATGTTTATGTAAAACAGGACTCCACAACTTCTGTTAAAGTGGAAACAGATGATAATTTACAACAGTATGTACGGGTTGAGACAAATGGATCGACACTTGAAATTTATACGGAGAGCGGGATCAACCTTAGACCAAGTCACAAAACAAAAGTATTCGTTAGCAATCCAACATTTGATGGTTTCAAGGTGTCCGGCGCCAGTTCAGTTACCAGTGAAAACGAGATCAGTTCGGGTGAACGGATCAGTGTGCAGCTGAGTGGAGCAAGTGAAGGAAGATTAGAGATCAATGCACCCAGGGTGATCGTGGATGTTTCTGGCGCAAGCGGCGCCAACTTAAGAGGACGTACTAAGGATCTTGAAGCTACTGCGTCGGGGGCAAGCAAGATCAGGGGTTATGAGCTGCTAACTGAAAATTCCAATGTTGACGCAAACGGGGCCAGCCATATTGAGGTGTATGCAAGCGTAAAACTTGAGGGCGAAGCCTCGGGCGCATCGGGAATTAATTACCGGGGAAATGCCACAAATAATGTAAAAACATCGGGTGCCAGCCATGTGGGAAAAAACTAGTCATTGAAAATTAAGTTAATATGACAAAACCCGCAATCAGCGGGTTTTTTTTGCGTTATTTTTGAGTACATATTATTTAATAACGCCTATGAAACAGACGGCCAAACAATCATCTCTAACCACCATAAGTTATCTCCTGGTTGGATTTCTCAGCTTATTTATTGCATTCCCGATATTCATTTTATTGCATAAGCAGCTACCCGATTATGAATGGCCAATTCATTCTGACAGGATCTTATTGTTTGTGTTAGTGATTGTTTTCGTGTTGTTATTATTGAGCTTGTTCCGCCCGATCATCAATTTCATTTTTGCAGGGACACTGGTCATTCTTTTATACGGAACATTTACGGATACATATGGATTCAAAAATCTCGCGACCGATTATAAAACGATGTTCTCTGCAATAAAATACAATGCTGAGGACAATAATAATAAAATGATCCTGGATGATTCAAAGTTCTATTACAAGTCAGATATTCTTGCAGCAACTGATTACAGGAGTGCCGAAGTCAGAGGGTTCGCGGTAAGGGCAGCCAATGCAAGTTTCAAAAGAGAACAAAACCTTAATGAAAGATATCGTGACCTGATCCAATGTTTTGCAGTATTCAAAAAAATAAACCGCAACTGGAATTATGTAAATGATCCTGTAGGACAGGAATACTTTGCAAAGGCGAGCGAATCGGTTAAATATCTTGCGGGTGATTGCGATGACCATGCTATTTTGATGGTTGCGGCGATCCGGTCAATAGGTGGTACTGCAAGATTTGTAAGTACAACCGGTCACCTGTATCCTGAATTATACATTGGCGATAAATACAATCTTGAAAGATTGACCGATATGATTCAAAACGCACTATTCCCGATTGAAAGTAAAGACCAGAGTCTTCATTATCATCAGGACCCTGATGGCAAGATCTGGCTCAACCTTGATTACACAGCCGCTCATCCCGGTGGCAGATTTTATGCGCAACCCATTCTTGGAATTTTAATGCCGAAGTAAATCCGAAGTCCGAAGTCGGACCTCAGACTTCAGACCTCAGACTTCATACATCAGGCCCTCACAGGTTCACATACCTTACCAGGATCCTGATATCCCTGTTCCTCCCTTTATCATCAGTACAGGAGATTTTCACTGGTCCTTCATCAGGCACAAAGAATTGTTTTTCTCCCGGTGCCGATGCTTTGTAGAATTTATCATCGACATACCAGAATACCCTGCTTACATCAGTTGCCGTTTTACAGGTAAGTAGTATCGGTTCTTTTCTTTTTCTGCTGACCAAATATTCTGAGCCATTTGCAGGCGACGTGATCGAAGGAGCTTTGCCATTAAATATGATTTCGCAGCCAGGATTGTGCGTGGGAATCTTTTGGTAAGCTACTTTTTGTTCTTCATACCAGGCCTGCATCTCAGGTTCTGTTATTTTATAGATCTTCTTTTTGTACCCCGCTTCCGGAGCACAATTCCTGCAATAAGAAATCTTCTCATCGGCTGATACCAGCACTTCTTTTATATTGTTGCATTTAGATGTTGAAGAAATAAGAGGGATAAAATAATCCATGATAAGATTGCTGCAATGATCTGAAGGGGGTAAGCCTGTTTCAGAGCAAACCATTCGTGTTTCACAATCCTTCGGCATGGTGAACCATTCGGCATCGCTGTCATAGTCGATGGTATTAAAGATCTTGAAAAGCAAAGGAGTTGCGGTATTTGTCCCGTTCAGGTCAGCGACGCCAACCCCGGAAAAATTTCCGGCCCACACACCAACCGTATAGTTTTTATTATACCCGA